>JABDPL010000269.1 GCA_013042825.1 Flavobacteriaceae bacterium
CGCCTTACCTTTGCCATGTTGTGTTGTGAGTTCGATAAATTCGGACTCGAGTAGTGAAACCGGATAAATTCCGGTACTACCAATGAAAGGCTTTCCTTCAATAAAGGGAAGGCTTTTTTGTTTTTACATATATCCTTTTCGCAAAAACACGGGCTTTCTTTAACCGGAGATCTTATCCAGCCGCTCCAATGCGTTGATCTAACAACAAAAAAACCCCTAGGATGTAAGGGTTTTAGTGATGAACGGGTTAATCTATTTTAATTTTTCACTGGTCTTGATTTGAAAGAAATGATCTTTTTGGTTACCTGACCTTTTGCTGTTGTTAATCTAACAAATAACAGTTGATCTCTAACATAAGAAAGATCTAGTTTGGTATTTGCAGTACTGCCTTGAATGTAATTGCTGTTTTCAATTCCGGCCAGTTTGATCCCTTTGGTGTCGAATATTTCTATGTTGACAGCGGTTTCATAATTAAATGCATATCGCACATTCACTTCACCCTGGAACGGCACCGGATAAACACTGAAGGCAGGCGCCTCAAATGCACCATTATCGCATCCGTCAGGTATGCCATCACCGTCATTATCGGCATTGTCATTATGCCCCGGACAAATATCATCAGAATCGCATACGCCATCCCCGTCGCTATCAGGACAGTCATCATCGCAGCCATCAGGGATGCCATCGCCATCGCTATCGGCCGTGTCGTCAAAGCCCGGGCAAATATCATCGGGATCACATACGCCATCTGCATCGGCGTCAGGACAATCATCGTTCGAATCATCACAGTCAACATGGCTGGTAACGCCATGTATGATCACATATAATAGTGTTCCTTCAACAGGGATGGTTACCGAATAGTCCTGTGCAGGTTCAAAATCTGAATCGGTAAATGTATATTGGCCTGGGGCAACGGTTTGTTCCCCAGAATTATCTATTGGATATTCACCCTGACCTATATAAATATGCGCTTCGCTCAATACAAAGCCCTCAAGACTGTATTCGAAGGTTACACTGCTGTCTTCATTGTAGGTAATAATAACCGAACCTACGTCGGTTCCCTTGCTTAAATCGCATTGACCTGCGCCGGCATATATGTCCAGCGTATAAGAAGACTGTCCGGTTTCCTCAGAAAAGTCTAATAAAGTAGTCCACCCCCAACGATTAAATTCCGGTATGAAACAGTTGCTTGCCATATCGGCTGTTGTCGGATCATCATCTTGATTCAGGAATGCAAATGCAGTCTCTCCGCAATTTTCGGTGCTTTGAAATGCTCTCTCATCCAGGTCTGAAGCAAAGACCTCTTCTTCCCAGGCCATATCGTCGAATGGATTTCCGAATGACATTCCGAAGGAATTAAAACTCACATGCATCAAGATAAAGCTGAGATATGCGAAAGCGCATTTCTTTGAAGTAGTAATAAACATGATAAAATAGGTTAAGTTTCTACTCTAATTTAAGCAATACCGGGCTTTTTAAATAGATTTCATGCATCAATTCGATGAAATACAGCAATTCTCAAATTCAATGTAGGTAATCATTTATGAGGATGCCGTTTATCGATGCATTTGAATCCGGGTTTTGATGTAGGATGAATTCCTGCGGTATAGACGAATGACCGTGTACGGCAGGCGGCATCGCTTAAATGCTTACCTTAGGCCTAAGACCGGTATTCAGAATCAAAGATTTTCCTCATGACCACCAATTTCACCAAACTATTCAGCATTAGCTTATATCACAACTATTTTTCAAACGGATTTTGCCGGAATGTCAATTACAGAATGGGAGAAACCACCGGAGTACTTATGCAATCTAATGAATTCAAACTGGTTTATACAAATGAAGGATTTGAACTATTTTCGAACACACAAACCCCGATTCATGAATACCTGGAATATTTAAGTCAGACTACCGGAGCCCGGTTTTTCGAATTCGATGTTATTCCCAGCGATGCTAACTTTTTTAATATCACCGATTTCCCGATTGAATATATGGGTCATTATCAATTTGACAGTTCTTCAATCGTTCCGCAAGACCGTTCTAATCTGTTGGAATCATCCTTTATTGAGACTTCTGAAGAGTCCCGGGCAGCAAATATTAAAATTCGATTTAAAGATATCCTGGATTTGCCGGGCCTGGAATCGGACGGGCTGAAGTTCCATATCAAGTTTAAAGCCAGGGCATCGCAATGGAAGTATTACATTATTCCTGGCAGCCGGATAAGATTAAATAACCCACATATAAAAACCGATTCCTCTATCACCTTTGAACCTGCTCAAAAAGTTCAATTGACCAATGGTGAAAATGCTTTCCTTATTTCATCTGGTGACTTGCTTATTGCCTTAAGTGAATTACCGGTCAACAGATTTACACTGGTTGATACGTTGAATTCAGATGCAACTGTTGCATCTGAAGGCCGATCAAGACAAATAACCATTCTCCCCGCGGCCGGTACAGATGTTTTCGAAAAGGTTTCCACAAACGACCATATACAGTTGGCGTCTTCTGTATACGTTTATTTATAAATGAATTGGAGAAACACCTTAAATATGAGGTTCCGATAATCAGAGTTTCAATTTGATTACGTAAAAATTAAAGTGAGGTATCAGGAATTTTCCGGCTATGGTTGTTATATAGGTATAAATCTTAAAATTTAATCTGAAACTTATGTTACATCTTTTAAAGCGATTTAAAAAAGCAAGTGGATTTGTCCTGATACTATCAATATTGACCCTTACAGGGTGTTCCAAGGATGAATCCGATCTTAACTCAGGCCAACTTCGTGTGGGTATTCGGTCGAATGCTGATATGATAAGCCGTTCTGTTCAGCAAAGAGCCAATGCTGATGTCGTCGTTAGTGAATTCAAAATGAATTTGAAGGAATTCGAATTGGAACTTGATGATGAATCGGAAGATTCAGATTCCTGGGATGATGATAGTGATGACTGGAATGACGATGGTCATTTCGATTACGAGGACGAGTTCGAATTTGAAGGTCCTTATGAACTTGACCTGATGAGCGGACAGGTCACATTTATTAACGCAACCGTGCCCAACGGAATTTATGAGGAGCTTGAATTCAAGTTTCACAAAGGAACCGATAGTTCGAGTGAATTATTTGAAAAGACAATACTGATCCGAGGAACTATCGATGGTGTTCCATTTGAGTTCTGGGATGATTTCTGGGATGAGATCGAAGTCGATTTCAGCAATCCGCAGATAGATATCAGTGTGCAGAACGATGTGAATTCCGTAGTGATCTTCTTCGACCTGAATTCGGTCATCAATGCCGCCGGAGGAGTGGACCTTTCAAATGCACAGGACGGCAACCAGGATGGTCTTATCGAGATCTATCATGATGATCCCGATGGAAATTCTAACCTGGCTCAGCAATTGAGAAATGCGATCAGGGATCATATCGACCTCATAGATGATTAATAATTTCCACTATAATGAATAAAAGCCCCAAAATAATTGGGGCTTTTTTGATTTTATGGATAAACTCTTTTCAATCCCTTCTACTCCAGATCTCATGCATAGGATCTCCCTTGCTTGAAAAACCTTTATGATGCCAATTGCCTTCAATTAGTTCGTAATCAAATTCCAGGTGCATGCCTGCTTTCGAATCGTCCCTTGAAAAGAATTCTATTTTTTCTGTGTATTTACCATCGACAGTAGTATAGGTGCCTCCGCCGGTTCCCATGAATTGTTTGGTTTCAGTATTGTAGGCAATCCACTGAAAACGGCTTCCAGAAAGTATTTTCATGGTTTTTCTCGGCCGATTGGTATCCCGTGTTCGAATCACCCCATCGCGTACCCGTCCAGACATTAACCAGGCCCCCTGAAGCGCTCCCGGCTCACCATTGTCAATGCGTGTCCATATAATGTCATATTCATCAGCGCTTAATTTATTATCATCAATGGAAATTTTAAATTTGATCTTAGTTCCCACCCTTGTTG
>JABDPL010000272.1 GCA_013042825.1 Flavobacteriaceae bacterium
ACGGAATACTGTTTATGAGAAGTAAGAGTCCGTTTGACCACACCGGAATAAGCGGATTTTACAAACAGGGGATCACCTCTCAGGAAGCCACCGGAGATAACACCTACAGGGACGCAGGAATTCGTGCGGCGCATAAGTTCAGTGATAAGTTTGCAGCTAAAATAAATTTCGGCTGGTTGAAAGGAACCGACTGGGGTGCTACCAGTGAAGTTGACAAGAATTCAAATGGAGGCACGCGGGCCACAAATATCAATTACAATGGTATAAATACATATGGTGATGATTATGGTGTTAACATTCGTGCAGCTTCAGGTAATTTGGGAATTGTTCCTAACGTAGAAGTAAGCAGGACCGGATATAATGAAAGCGACTTAACGAATTTCAATGCTGAGAGCATAAAGGCCGACTGGGGTTTATATTATCGTCCCTGGGGCGATGATTTCGAGATTCAATATATTGGTAAGGTCGGTACCGGTACTACTATTTACCAGGGAACCAACCGTTACAATATCAATGGCTTCACACAGCAGCAACATAAGCTGGAAGTGAGAAACGATAATTTCTTCGCCAGGGGTTATGTAGTAGCTGATAAAGCCGGAAATTCCTATGATATGGTGTTTACCGGCATCAACATCAACAGGGCTCATAAGAGTGATAACGAATGGTATGGCGATTATATAAATAATTATGTAGGCGCAGCACTTAGTGGTGCTACCGATGATCAAGCGCATGCTCTGGCAAGAATTGCTGCCGATGATGGTCGTTTTGAACCAGGTTCCCCTGAATTTCAAGAGGCTTTCAATGCGAGTATAAATGATCCTGATCTTCGAACGGGATCAAAATTCCAGGACGCTTCCAAGTATTATCATTCCGATGTCAATTATAATTTCAGCCATCTTATTGATTTTGCCGACATACAGGTTGGTGCCTCGTTCAGGCAGTATGATTTGAATTCATCGGGTACGATCTACACCGATGTCGACTCAGGGATCAGGTATTCGGAATATGGTATCTATACGCAAATTCAGAAATCCTTCCTGGAAGAGGACCGTTTGAAGTTTACAGGATCCATCCGTTATGATAAGTCGGAATTGTTTGATGGCTTCTTTTCTCCACGGATTTCCTTAGGATATACCGCTGGGGCGGAAAAAAACCATAATATCAGGGGATCCTTCCAAACCGGTTTCAGAAATCCTACCACTCAGGATCTCTATATCGGTCTTGATGCTGGTCTTGCCATCCTGGTCGGTTCTGCACCTGATAATCCCGCCCGTTATTCCAGAATTTATGATGTTACGGCTGCTGGGCAGCAACTTGGCGTTCCTGCTACAGTTACACAAACCGGTGAGGCTGCATATAACAACTCCTACTCTGCAACTTCGGTTCTTGCCTTCGCGGCAACAGGCGATCCGTCTGTGCTTCAGGAAGGAAACTCTGAGATCGTAAAACCCGAAAGTGTTACCTCGGCAGAAGTTGGTTACAGGGGTAAGTTCGATCGTTCGATCGTGGACTTGAGCGTCTATTATAACAGCTATAGTGATTTCCTTGCCAACGAGCAGGTGATCTCACCCCTTTATGGTACAATCGGTGATGGTTCTCTGTCGGTCGCAGCTCTTGCAAACAGGGATTATGTAACCTATCAAACCTATACCAATTCAGAAGTTGATGTTAATTCTTATGGTGGATCGATCGGGGTTTCAACTAAAGTTTTCGGCGATTTCGACATAAGAGGAAACTATACCTATACCAAACAGGATTTTGATCAGGCCAGGTTCCCCGATTTCAGGACGAACTTCAATACACCGGAACACCGGGTTAAGACCAGTTTTGGTAATGCTAACCTATTTGAGAACTTTGGTTTCAATGTGGCCTGGCGGTGGAGTGATACCTTTTTCTGGCAGGCTGCATTCGGGGACGGTGATGTTCCGGCATATCATACATTGGATGCCCAGATCAATTATACAGTGCCCAGTTTAAAGACCACGTTTAAAGCAGGTGGGACCAACGTGTTGGGCGATGAATACTTTACTGCATTCGGAACCGGATTCATCGGATCGATGTATTATGTGTCCATCGTAATCAACAACTTATAATTACTAATGCTTAAAATGACTTTTATGAAAACGAAATATTTATGGATATTAATGGTTCTGATAGGTCTTACAGCCTGTGAGAACGATGATGAAGGGAATGTAATCGTTCCCGAGGTTGAGCTAACTGCAGGTTCGGCTGATTTCACGAATTATGTTTCAATTGGAAATTCACTCACCGCAGGCTTTATGGATAATGCCCTTTTCCAGGCCGGTCAAACAACCTCTATCCCCAATTTATTAGCTCAGAAATTTAGTCTTGTCGGTGGGGGGGCCTTTACACAGCCTTTGATGAATGATAATGTCGGCGGCCTGTTGTTCGGAGGTGTTCCCAACCCTGCATTCGGACCAAGATTATTTATAAATCCATTAACCCTAGCCATAGGGGCGGTTGATGGGGTGCCAACGACTGAAGTATTTGCTCCATCGGGTGGCCCATATAACAATTTGGGTGTTCCCGGAGCGAAAAGCTTCCATTTATTGTTTGACGGTTATGGAAATCCTGGAAATTTAGCACTGGACCCGCCTGAGGCTAATCCATATTATGTGAGAATGGCTTCTGCACCAAATGCCACGATCCTAGGAGATGCACTTGCACAAGCCCCAACCTTCTTTTCGCTTTGGATAGGCAATAATGATGTGTTAGGTTACGCCACTACTGGCGGAGACGGAAGTAACGAAATTACACCTAGCGATGGCCCTCCCGGCATTGGATTCAATGAAACCTATGCGGCCATTATCGCAACGCTCACCAGCACCGGTGCCCAGGGTGTAGTAGCCAATATTCCTGATGTAACGGCATTACCATTTTTTACTGCTGTGCCTTATGATGCGTTGGATCCTAGTAATGAAGATTTTGCAGATCAGATTCCGCTGTTGAACACCATTTACGGTGCCTTGAATGATGTTTATGCAGTTCTGCAAGTCACAGGCAGGGATGTAAGCTTCTCAGATGATAATCCGAATCCGGTCGTGATAAAGGATGAATCTCTCCAGGACCTTTCGGCCCAGATCGCGGCTGTTTTAAACATGAGCCCGGATTTCCCGGCCTTCATCGGACAATTCGGTTTACCGCCGGCAGCAGCACCATTGGTGGCAAATCTGCTAGGCATTACCTACGGACAGGCCAGGCAAGCCACAGAAAACGATCTGTTAGTGTTGACGAGTTCTTCAGTTATTGGAACTGTTAATTCCGAAAATGCAGCCTTTTTGCAAAGCGCGGGACTCCCAGCCGAATTGGCAGCTCAATTCTCTGCAGAGGGTGTTTCTCTTCCGCTTGGGGATAAATGGGTTTTGTTACCTTCAGAGCAACTTGAAGTAAAAACGGCCACTGATAATTTTAATGGAGTGATCCAGTCAACCGTTCAGGCTGCCGGACTCGCCTTTGTTGATGCGAATTCATTTCTGAATGAGTTGGCCGACTCAGGTTTATCATTCGGTGATTTCACCTTAACAGCCGATCTCGTTTTAGGAGGGGCCTTCTCTCTCGACGGGGTGCATCCAAACTCTCGTGGATATTCTGTTGGTGCAAATGCATTTATGAGAGCTATTGATGCGACCTACGGTTCAAATTTTGAAGAATCTGGTAATTTTTATGATCCGGGTGATTTTCCAACCAATTATCCAGAATCTCTGCAATAAACAGAATATCATATACAATAAAACCCAGAATTTGATTCTGGGTTTTTTTATTTCAGATTATTCATATTTCAAGGTTTATTGTTCCCATTATTTAGATGGAAATAATCTTTTTGTTTGAAGTAAAAAAATATATCTTTGCAGCGCGAAAAACAACGGATTTTTCAGCAGAATATTCTAAACAAAAAAAAGAGCAAGAATGTCACAAGTTACTGGAAAAGTTGCACAAATTATCGGGGCGGTTATCGATGTTGAATTTGAAGCCGGAACCGACCTTCCGAAGATATACGATTCCCTCGAAATAAATCGTACCGATGGTTCAATTTTGGTGCTTGAAGTACAATCCCATATCGGTGAGGATACCGTTCGTACGATTGCGATGGACTCAACCGACGGATTAAGCCGGGGGGTTGAAGTGAAGGCAACCGGTGCACCTATTCAAATGCCAATCGGTGAAGAGGTATTTGGCAGACTTTTCAATGTAATCGGTGATTCAATAGATGGTCTTGGAGACCTTCCCAAAGCCGGAGAAAATGGATTGCCCATTCACAGGCAAGCTCCTCTTTTTGAAGACCTCTCTACTTCAACAGAAGTTCTTTTTACAGGGATCAAGGTTATCGATCTTATTGAACCTTATGCCAAAGGAGGTAAGATCGGGCTGTTTGGAGGTGCAGGTGTAGGAAAGACTGTTCTTTTGATGGAGCTCATTAACAATATAGCTAAAGCCCATGGTGGTCTCTCGGTATTTGCTGGTGTAGGTGAACGTACACGTGAGGGCAATGACCTTCTTAGAGAAATGCTTGAATCCGGAATTATAAAATATGGCGATGATTTCATGCACTCGATGGAAGAAGGTGGCTGGGATCTTGAAAAAGTCGACAAAAAAGCACTTAGAGAATCGAAAGCCGCTTTCGTCTTTGGTCAGATGAATGAGCCTCCCGGAGCACGTGCCCGTGTTGCGCTTTCAGGATTGACCATTGCCGAATACTTCCGTGATGGTGCCGGCGACGGACAAGGAAAAGACGTATTATTCTTTATCGACAATATCTTCCGATTTACTCAGGCCGGTTCAGAAGTATCGGCACTTTTAGGTCGAATGCCGTCTGCAGTAGGATACCAACCGACACTTGCCACAGAGATGGGAGCCATGCAGGAACGTATCACGTCTACAAAGAAAGGATCGATCACTTCGGTTCAGGCAGTTTATGTACCCGCGGATGACTTGACAGATCCGGCTCCTGCAACTACTTTCGCCCACCTTGATGCTACAACGGTATTGTCGAGAAAGATCGCAGAGCTGGGTATTTATCCGGCTGTTGATCCGCTTGATTCAACTTCAAGGATTCTAACAGCAGAGGTCCTTGGTGATGAACACTACGACTGTGCCCAGCGGGTAAAGGAGCTGTTACAACGCTACAAAGAATTACAAGACATTATTGCCATTCTGGGAATGGAAGAACTTTCTGAAGAAGATAAACTTGCTGTTGGAAGGGCACGACGTGTTCAGCGTTTCCTGTCTCAACCCTTCCATGTTGCAGAACAATTTACTGGAATGGCCGGTGTACTCGTTGATATAAAAGACACAATCAAAGGTTTCAATATGATCATGGATGGTGAGTTGGATCATTTACCGGAATCAGCGTTCAACCTGAAAGGGACCATTGAAGAAGCTATCGAGGCCGGAGAAAAAATGCTTGCTGAAGCTTAAACCCGAAGTTTATGTATCTAGAAATCGTTACTCCCGAAGCTACTCTCTTTAAAGGTGAGGTAACCAGTGTTGCCGTACCTGGAGTGCTTGGAGAGTTCGAAATGCTGAATAATCACGCTCCCATTGTCTCCCTTTTATCGAAAGGCCATGTTAAGATCTATGGCGATATTAAATTAGAAGAAGAGGTGAAAGACATGTTTACCAAGGCAGAACGGGGTACCTGGCTGCCTATAAATTCCGGAACTATTGAACTTAAGGACAATAAGATCATCGTTCTTGCCGATTAATCTTGAATGAATCAATAAAATTTAAAAACGGGGCGATAGCCTCGTTTTTTATTAAAGGATATTTGATTTAATCCGCTTCCATAAGGTGCTGAGTACGATTGCAGAGACTATGGCTATTCCCGAAAGTATCGTAGCAGTGGTATGTTCTCCATATATCCAATGTCCGGTCGCAAACATTATCGAATAAATCAAAATACAGCCAATGATCATAGCCATAATCCCGGAAGGTACGCTCCAGGGTTCATCTCCGGTCTTGACATCGATTTGATCTGCCTGGGCTCGCCTCAGAACCCTCGCCCAACCCGGACCACCGGGCTGTGTGCGTTTATAGAATCGGTTCAATACCTCATCTTTTTCCGGCCTGGTAAGAAAGGTAACGAGAAGCCAAATAACAGTGGTGATAAATACGATCACGGGAAATCGCACCCATACCGGCATTAATCCTTCATCACCGAATAAATACGGACCGAGATCGGTAAAATGGATAAGTATCGAGATCAAACCGGATACAAACATGGCCGTTATCTCACTCCATGCATTGATTCGCCACCAGAACCATCTTAAGATGAAGATAAGTCCGGTACCCGCACCAAACATTAAAATTATATCAAAGAGCTGTAATGCATTGGTCAACACCAGCGCCAGCATTGCGCTTAACACCATGAGGACAACTGTAGACAATCGACCGACCGTTACCAGTTCTCTTTCGGAGGCCTTGGGGTTGACCTGCTGTTTATAAAAATCGTTCACGACATAGGAAGATCCCCAATTCAGATGGGTTGATATGGTCGACATATAAGCCGCTACCAGTGAAGCCAGAACAAGCCCCAATAACCCCTGAGGTAATTTGGTAAGCATGGCAGGATAGGCCAGGTCATGTCCTAATTTGTCATCGGTCACCTCCGGAAAAGTTTCCTGTATACTGGCCAGGTCAGGAAAAATCACCAGGGATGCCAGGGCCACAATGATCCATGGCCAGGGTCTTAGTGCATAATGCATGATATTAAAGAAAAAGGTGGCGCCAATGGCATGATTCTCATTCTTTGCAGCCAGCATGCGTTGGGCGATATAACCTCCTCCTCCGGGTTCTGCCCCGGGATACCAGGAGCTCCACCATTGAACAGCCAGTGGGATGATAAGCAAGGTTACGAGGGTTTGCTTATCGTTAAAATCCGGAAGTATTGACAGTTTGGTCGAAACAGCTTCATTCTGCAATAAAGCTCCAAGTCCGCCGATCTCAGGCAGGCCTACCAGATAATATGCCGCACCTATGGCACCGGCCATGGCAGTAAAGAACAAGATGAAATCGGTATAAACCACACCCTTAAAACCCCCGAGTGCGCTGAAGACCACGGTAATAACTCCTGCATATATTACCGTTTCCCAGGGTTCCAGTCCGAGCATTATACTACCAATCTTTATAGCCGCCAGGGTTACGGCCGACATGGCCAGAATATTAAATATAATACCCAGGTATACCGCGCGAAAACCTCTAAGGAAGCGCGCCGGAGCGCCTCCATAACGCAATTCATAGAACTCGATATCGGTATTGACTTTTGATTTTCGCCAGAGTTTGGCGTAGACAAAAACGGTGAGCAGACCGGTAAGCAAAAAGGCCCACCACACCCAGTTGCCTGAAACACCGTTGGTCCTGACAATATCGGTAACCAGGTTTGGCGTATCTGTGGAAAATGTCGTTGCCACCATCGAAACCCCCAGAAGCCACCAGGGCATGTTTCGGCCGGATAAGAAATATTCGGAAGCATTTTTACCGGATTGCTTGGATACATAAAAGCCGATGAAAAGGGTGAGAGCGAAAAAAAAGAATATTATACCTAGATCAAATGTGGAGAGGTCTATCATATGATATGGTTAATTCAGGGGCCAGATCATGATTTCCCACTGGCGTCCCTCAGAGGGGTATGAAGATAATATATTAAATCGATATTACTCTCAGATCTTACCTTCAAGAGCATTGATCGAGCGAAGTTCAACCTTGAGGTCCCGGAACATATTGACTATACTGCTCAATTTCAGTTCGTCTTCTTCATACTCCTGGGTATTGATGCAACAGGTAAATTCCCAGAGTTCCAGGACATCCTTTAATGCCACCCGATAAGGCTCATATACCTTATTATCGGAATGCAGGATCAGACTGCCGTTTTCATCGACCCGGTTATACACCCGCTTGTAGACCAGGCCGTCTTCACGGGTCAGCACAATATATGTCCGCCCGTCTTTTACATCACGAACATCATCTAGATATTTGGCCACCACAAAAGAACCATCCTTCACCGGCAGCATGGAATCACCCTTGATAGGAAATGCCCTGTGTGTTCCCGTAGGCAGGAACGGGAGTTTTATCTTCTGAAGCTGTTCGATATATTCCGGGTCGTCATATCCCTGAAGATAACCGGCCGACGCCTTGGCCGGAATGATCTCGATCAGGTCCTCATTGCGTTCATTTACCGTAATAGGAAATAGCACCCGCCTGTTACCGATCTCGATAAAGGAAGTGTCCTTGGCCAGCCTCAGGTCATTCCTTACCAGTATATCTATAGGTATACTGAAATAATTCGACAGATCGACAAGCCGGTCTATGGAAGGCTCTGAACGGCCTTCTTCATACGAACCCACCACAGAACGCGTCCAGCCCAGTTCTTCAGCAAACTGTTCCTGGGAAAATCCTTTCAGTGACCTCAAATGCCTGATATTTGCCTGTATTTTTCGCATTTGCTACAAATATAAGCAACATATACTACATATTGTAGTTAATTTTGTAAAAAAAAAGATCATGTATCTGAATTGTCATACCTATTACAGCCTGCGCTATGGCACCATAAAACCTGAGCGATTGCTTGCCATCGCTTCGGAAAACGGTATACAAACCCTGGCACTAACCGACATTAACAATACCTCGGCTTGCCTTGATTTTGTTCGCCTTTCAGCAAAATATAAGGTCAAGCCCGTGCTGGGGGTCGACTTCCGGCAGGGTGCACAACAACGCTTCGTGATCATCGCCAGGAACAATAATGGCTTTCAGCAGATCAACGAATACCTGTCGGGATTCCTTCATAAATCATCCCTGGAAATTCCCGAACGGCCGGAAACCACCCTTGAAGATTGTTATGTGGTCTTCCCTTATGATCCCGATAAGGACTACAAGCTGAAATCGAACGAGTTTCTCGGCATAAAACCACAGCAGCTGAACCAGCTGAAATTCTCAAAATGGAATACCCATCGCCATAAGCTGGTGATCCTCCAGACCGTTTCCTTCGAGGATAAAAAAGGATTCAACACCCACCGCCTGCTGCGTGCCATCGATAATAATACGCTGTTGAGCAAACTCCCCGACTCAGAACAGGGCCGGCCTGCCGATGTGATGTTGCCTTTCGATAAGCTTTGCGCAACCTATAGCGAATTTCCCGAACTGATCGGGAATACACACAGACTGCTGGAGCACTGCAGTATCGATTTCGACTTCTCTCAGATCACACCCAACAACCAGCGCTGTTATACGGCAAATGAGGAACTCGATTATAAACTACTTGAAAAACTGACCTATGAAGGGTTGAATTACCGCTATAAAAATCCGGATAAAACGGTTTACGGCCGCATTAAAAAAGAACTGGCTATCATAAAGGAAAAGGGGTTTGTCTCGTATTTCCTCATCAACTGGAAGATCTTGAAATACGCCAGGAGCAAGGGTTATTTTTATGTGGGACGTGGCAGCGGAGCCAACAGTATCGTGGCCTACCTGCTGCGTATTACCGACGTAGATCCCGTAGAACTCGACCTGTATTTTGAGCGGTTCATCAACCTCTACAGAAAGAATCCCCCCGATTTCGATATCGATTTCTCCTGGGCAGACCGTGATGATATCATCCAGTTCATTTTCAGGCGCTTCAGGCATACGGCACTTATCACCGTGTACAACACCTTTAAATTCAGAGCATCGGTACGTGAACTGGGTAAGGTATTCGGGCTCCCGAAAGCCGAGATGGATATGCTCACCAGGGGCCGTTATAAGTTTAATTCCCTTGATAAACTCTCCCAATTGGTAATGGTCTATAGTGAGCGTATAAAGGGTTTTCCAAACTATTTGGGCATACATGCAGGTGGTATTATCATTTCTGAAAAACCTGTTCATTATTACTCGGCTACATTCATGCCCCCCAAAGGTTTCCCAACAACTCAATTCGATATGGTGGCTGCTGAAGATATCGGTTTGTATAAATTTGATATTCTGAGCCAGCGCGGACTCGGAAAGATACGGGAGGCCGTAGATATCGTTAAGTACAATCACCCCGATCACCCGCCCATAGACGTACATGATATCAAGCGTTTCAAAAAAGATGAGCGTATCAAGGACCTGCTGAGACATGCAAAAGCCATCGGTTGTTTCTACGTGGAATCTCCTGCCATGCGTATGCTTCTGAAAAAATTGCAGGTTGACAACTATCTGGGGCTGGTAGCGGCCAGTTCGGTAATTCGTCCCGGGGTATCTAAATCGGGAATGATGCGTGAATACATCATGCGTTACCGCTATCCCGAAAGGCGGAAGGACGCTCACCCGGTTTTGCTCAACATCATGCCCGACACCTACGGTGTTATGGTTTACCAGGAAGACGTTATTAAAGTAGCCCACCATTTTGGCGGACTTAACCTCGGAGAAGCCGATATGCTCAGGCGGGGTATGTCGGGAAAGTTTCGTTCACGGGAGGAATTCCTCAAGGTCAAGCAACAGTTTTTCAACAATTGCAAACGGGATGGAAAACCCGATGATCTCACGGCAGAGATCTGGCGGCAGATCGAGAGTTTTGCAGGCTATGCCTTTGCCAAGGGCCATTCGGCCTCTTATGCCGTTGAAAGCTATCAAAGCCTGTTCCTGAAAGCATACTATCCCCTGGAATATATGGTTGCCACTATCAATAATTTCGGCGGATTTTACCGCACGGAATTATACGTTCACGAAGCCCGCATGCATAACGGCATAATAGAGGCGCCCTGTGTGAATACGAGTCAGCACCAGACCATTATAAAAGGTTCGACGATCTATCTGGGTTTTATGTTCTTACATGCCTTCGAGACAAAGACCTCTAGCCGTATTCTCCAGGAACGCCAGGCCAATGGACTATTCAAAAGCCTGGATGATTTTATAGACCGTGTACCAATTTCCATAGAACAGATGGCCATACTGATCAAGATCAATGCGTTTCGTTTTACCGGTATCAATAAACGTGAGTTGTTATGGGAAGCCCACCTGAAGATCAGCAAGACAGTGGTTGAAGATCAGGCTGCAAGCCTGTTCAAGACCGGAAGGATAAATTACAAGACTCCTCGCCTGCCCAGTACGGTGATGGAAAATGCCTTCGATGAGATCGAACTTCTGGGGTTCCCTTTATGCAATCCGTTCCAACTATTGTCTGAGCCACAAAAAAGTCATCTGAAAGCCCGGGAGCTCCCCAGCCATGTCAATTCCATAGTAACCATTGAAGGCTACCTGGTCACTACCAAGACAACTTCCACATCAAACCGGAAGACCATGTTCTTCGGAACCTTTTTAGACCGGGACGGCGACTTTATCGATACGGTTCACTTTCCACCCGTAGCCGCCAGGTTCCCCTTCAGGGGAAAAGGGATTTACAGTATCACAGGCAAGGTACTGGAAGAGTTCGATTGTATCAATATCGAGGTTATCAGTATGTATCGTTTAGCCATTATCGAAGATCCCCGTTATGCCGAGGCCTCAAAACCCTCAATTGCATCATGACAGAGAACAGAGCTATAGTTCATATGGATCTTGATACGTTCTTTGTGTCCTGCGAACGCTTGCTGGACAGCAGGCTGATAGGAAAACCTGTCCTTATCGGCGGGACTTCCGACCGGGGCGTGGTGGCTTCCTGTAGTTATGAAGCCCGGCAGTTTGGTATCCACTCGGCCATGCCCATGCGTATGGCCAGGCAGTTATGCCCGGAAGCCATCATCCTAAGAGGGAATTCAGGCATATATACCAATTTCTCGAAAACGGTCACCGATGTTATCAAAGAGAGTGTTCCACTGTATGAGAAATCTTCGATTGATGAATTCTATATCGATCTCAGCGGTATGGACAAATTCTTCGGCTGCCACAAACTGGCTTCCGAATTACGGCAGCGCATCATCAAAGAAACCGGATTGCCTATCTCTTTCGGCCTATCTATAAACAAGACCGTTTCCAAGATCGCTACCGGGGAAGCAAAACCCAATAACCAGATACAGATCGAAAAAGGGAGTGAGAAGCCGTTTCTTGCACCGCTCTCAATTAAAAAGATCCCTATGGTTGGGGAGGTTACCTATAAATCGCTTTGTGACCTGGGTGTTAAACGCATTCAGACCGTGCAGGAGATGCCTATGGAATTAATGCACAAGGTACTCGGAAAGAACGGCTTGTCAATATGGAGAAAGGCCAATGGCATAGATAATAGTCCGGTTGTACAATACCACGAACGCAAATCGATCTCAACCGAGCGCACCTTCGACAAGGACACTACCGATATGCACAAACTCAGGAGTATCCTCATCGCCATGACCGAGAACCTGGCCTATCAGCTAAGGCGCGGCAACAAACTAACCGCTTGCATAACATTCAAGATCCGTTATTCCGATTTCCAAACCTATACCCAACAGAAACGCATTCCCTACAGTTCTATGGACCATACCATTATTCCCATAGTGCTCGATCTCTTCAGAAAACTATATAACAGGCGACTGCTGGTGCGCCTGATAGGGGTCAGGTTCAGTCACCTGGTAGAGGGCGGCCACCAGATCAACCTGTTCGAGGATGATGATAAATACCTGAATATTAGCCAGGCTATAGATAAAATACGGGAGCGTTATGGTGACCGTTCTGTGGTAAGTGCAGCAGGGATGGATGCAAGAAGTATAAGCCGATGGAATCCATTTACTGGAGAACCCCCGCCGTTACTAGCAAACAGGAGACAATAAATAACTCTAAAGCTTAGGTAACATGACTTGACATGAGCTTTTCGCAAAGGCGTTCAACCGCATCGATCAAACTGGGAATAACTTTCTTTACTTCCGGGCTCAGTTCAACACACATCGGTTCGATCTCTGAGATAGACACCGTGAACAGATATATTTCCGGGATGGTATCCATCATATAAACCGCCTCGATCATATCTTTCAAACCCACATCATGCACACTCAGCGAAGGTGGGTAATCGGATGCGAAATTCGGTTGGATCAGGTTAATGGTTCCCGGAGGTTTTCCATCCATAGTGGCATCAATCAGAATAATCCTTCCGTAGGATTCGAAATAACTCAGTAATAAAAACCCACCTGTACCGCCATCCAGTAAATCAACTGTCTCCGGGAGTTTCACTCCTGATAATTTCTGGATCGCCTGGACGCCTATTCCTTCATCACCCATTAGATAATTTCCCAGGCCCATGATAAGAACATCACTCTTTTTATCCCTTTCAAAATAAAAAGAATCACTACATATGGCTTCCGGCTGTTTCATAAGTAACTTTTAATGCAAAAATCAAACCTCAGCTCTGTTCTACAGAAACTTCCTCTTCACTTTCTTTAACTCTAGATTGCCTGACAAATTTGTAACCACCGAACATAGACGACACCTCTCCCCGACCTTCCAGCCAATCGTGATAAAAGACCAGATAAACATGAACCATGCTAAAGAATATAAAAGCCCACATGGCTATATGATGCCATGTACGCAATAATATATCTCCCCCAAATAGTGGAGTAACCCATACGAATAACTTGGGCAGCCACCAAGTAGACATATCTGAATACAAGGCAAAACCTGTAAATATCTGAAAGAGTGCCAACAGGAACATCATGATATAAGACAGTTTGGCAACACTGTTGTGGCCAACGCTGATCTTGCTCAAGTCTTCCGCTTTTTCATTCATAAGTAATACATCGATCTTCAGCACATGTTTAAAATGTCTCCATGTCTTTCTGCTAAATGGCCAAAAGGCCCTCCATGACGCATATTTGTTGCCGGCAAATGACCAGTAAATCCTTAGGATCATGACGAATAAAAACACATAGGCCGCAATAAAATGCAAATATCTGATCAAACCGAATGTATTTAGGTTTGTGGCTTCGGCATTGGATAAAACCGCAGGTGGATCGGCGATAATAAAACCCGTAACGGTCAGAACGATCAAGGCCAGTACATTAAGCCAATGAAATATTCTTACCGGCAATTCCCAAACAAAAACACGTTTAAAATTTTTGGTTTCCATGAGATACTCTTAAAATTCACAACTTCCTACCCGCTGAACTCTTGAAAGATGGTTCCCCTTTTCATCATAAAGATGAACGGCACATGCCAAACAGGGGTCAAACGAATGAATGGTCCTGATGATCTCCAGAGGCAATTCCGGATCTGCTACCGGTGTTCCGATAAGTGTAGATTCGTATGCAGACCTCTGGCCTTTAGGATCACGTGGCGAGGCGTTCCAAGTAGTAGGCACTACAAGTTGATAATTATCTGTCTTGCCCTCCTTGATAGTGATCCAATGCGCTAATGACCCTCGTGGAGCTTCCATAAATCCAACTCCTTTGACCTCCTCCGGCCAACTCTCAGGCTCCCATAGCTCTGCTGTAGCCATGCGTTCATCCCCATTTTTGATATTATTGATAAGTGTATTATAGAATTCTGTAGTCCAACCTGCTACCAACTTGGTCTCTATTCCACGGGCTGCAGTTCTGCCTAAAGTTGAGAACAGCGCCTCTACAGGAACATCAAGATGTGACAGAGCTCCATTTACTGCTTCCATTATTTCCTCATTGCCGCGAGCATAACCCACCAGCAGCCTCGATAAAGGACCTACCTCCATAGGATGTCCTTGCCACCTGGGCGTCTTCACAAAACTGTATTTTTCTTCAACATTGAGAAAATCGTATGGTGGCTTGGGGCCTGAGTAATTTATATTGGTCTCACCCTCCCACGGATGCCGACCCTTGTCGGCCCCTTCTGAATAATCATCATACCATGAATTATTGACAAATTCTTCAATCTGATCGCCGCGATGATCAACATCATAAACTTCAGAAAGATCCTTGTTGAGAATAACACCCTGTGGAAATTTAAAACTGGAAACATCCTTATAGCCGTTTACAGGAAAATCGCCATAGGACATGTAATTTCCAAAGCCCTCGCCTATTGATCCCCAGTCCTTATAAAAGGAAGCAATGGCCAACAGATCGGGAATATAGACCTGCTCGACAAAGTTCTTACCCTGTTCTATGAGTTTCCCAACCATGGCGAGACGTTCGGCATTGAGTCCTCCTGGGTTCTCGGTGTTTATGGCACAGGCCATTCCACCCACCAGATAATTGGGATGTGGATTCTTGCCGCCAAAAATAGTATGAACTTTAACTATTTCCTTCTGCCATTCAAGGGCTTCAAGATAATGGGCAACCGCCATTAGGTTTGCTTCTGCGGGGAGCTTCATCTGCGGATGACCCCAATATCCATTTGCAAAAATTCCCAACTGCCCGCTCTCGACAAATTTGGTTATTCTTTTTTTTATATCGGAGAAATACCCTGGAGAGCTCTTCGGCCAATTAGACAGGCTTTGAGCTAATTCCGAAGTCTTTACGGGATCTGCCTGAAGCGCGTTTACAACATCAACCCAATCCAGTGCGTGAAGATGATAAAAATGAACGACATGATCATGCATATAAAGCGACCCGGCCATTATATTTCTCACCATTTCAGCGTTTGGAGGAATAACGATTTCCAGAGCGTCTTCAACAGCTCTTACTGAAGCGAGAGCGTGTACAGTTGTGCAAACGCCGCAGGTACGC
>JABDPL010000283.1 GCA_013042825.1 Flavobacteriaceae bacterium
GGCGTGAACTTATACCAGATGTATATGAGTATGGGTATAACGATAAAATAGGAGATCAGGCTGTAATAAAACTCCTTGAGTTCATCTACATGTTTGCGAGCCTGCAGATAGCGGTCCTCGAATGGGGTATTTGAATCTGTTCTCATGATATTGACTTTTTTAGTGAGCATCGGTAAGGCTACTTCAAACCGATTCGCGTCTTGATTGATAATTACTTTTCTGTCGCTGAGCATTTTATAGCGCTGCCTGATATTACTGAGTCCGACACCACTCCCCTTTTTTACGATTTGTTTGGGTTGAACATTATTTTCAACGACCAGGTGACCCTTGGATTCAAAAATCCTGATTCTTAATGGTTTATTGCTGGTCACCATATTATGCTTCACCGCATTCTCGAGCAACAGCTGAAGAGATAAGGGAACGACCTTAGCTTCGGGGTCGATGGCTTTATCAGGAATTTCGAATATGATACTGTCTTCAAATCGCATTTTTAAAAGCGACATATAGGTTCTGGCAAAGGTCAGCTCCTCATCGACGGTAACGAGCTCCTTATTTTTCTGTTCAAGAACATAGCGATAAACCTTCGATAAGGCAGCCGTGAATTCCTGAGCGCCATCGGGATTCTCTTCAATGAGACTGGTGAGAACATTCAGGCTGTTAAAAAGAAAATGCGGATCGAGCTGATTTTTTAAGGCATCGAATTTGGCACTGGCCGTACCTGCTATCACGCGTTGCTCTGATATCTTGCTTTTTTGGACTTCCTTGTAATAATAAAGGGCATGAAAGAAAAGGGAAATAACCAATGTTATGAGCGTAGCTACAACATAGTAATCCGGACGTTCAGATCCTATGAATTCCTGATAGCTTTCGCCTTCAAATGCCATTTTGATGAACATCCTTACCAGGAAGAATGTGAGCAACGTAAGCGCTACCGAACCGAACAGGCCTTTGATAATTCTGTTTTTTGAAAGACGATCACCTCTTTTACCTCCATGAAGGTAATCGAAGAAATAGGAGTTGACCAGGGTTAGCGAAATGGAATACATCATATAGTAGCTTAAGGCCCGCCAAAACCGTTCATCAAATGAAAGGGTATCGCCGCTAATAACACGTAATATTTGATCAACAACAAGAATGATGACCCCAATTACAATTCCAATCCATATGACCTTAATGGCGTTCTTCATGCTTTACTTTTCACAATTTTTTAGAATTTGCCTCGCTTTGTCCTCTCCCCATTCCGGATAGAAACCTATTTCAGTCTTAAAAGTAGCAAAAAGATCCAGAGACCTTTCAACATCCTTGCAGAATGGTGCGATGTCCTGGCCGAAAAACCTGGCCGAACCCATATCCCACTCTGCCTTCGACAATAAAACCCGGGGATTATCCGGGGCCAGTGCTTTGGCTTCCTGATAAAGAGAAGAGATCTTCCCAGAATACATCATCCCATAAGCTGCACCATCATAAGCAACCCATACCGTATATAGTTGAGCCTGTACCACCAAGATTTCAGGATTCTTTGGTGAGAGTGCTACGACCTTATCGATAAATTTCTGGGCCTTTTCAAGCCGGGCCTCTATAATTTTCTGATCCTTGATGTTAAAGGAGGTCACGACCTGAATTCTTGCCGCATGATAGGCCGGAAGCCATTTATCCGGCTCTGCACTTGAGATCCGCTCGTATAACTGAACAGCCTGGTCATACTTTCCTGACTGGAACAATTCCTGAGCCTTTGTCATACCCTTGGTATATGGATTTTGAGCATTCAAAATGGATGTGACACATACTGCGATGATTAATGCTATTTTTTGCATGATTTTATAAGGATTAATTCGATTCAAAGGTCCCTTATCTGTTTCTAATTCGGAAAATTGTTAAACCCAGTTGTTGAATTGCTATGACGAAGTGTAAAAAGTGACATAAATACTAAAAAATAGTACCTTGGTAAAACCAAACCATAACCTAATGCTTAAATATTTTCTAAAAGCGATCTCGTTACTCGTATTGTGCCTCTCGTGCACCGATTCGAACAATAAAAGAATAGGTCCGGAATATGAACTTGAATTCTCGAAATACAGCAAGAAAATCGATGAAGGCCGGATCAAATATCTTCAATTGGCAGGCTTATTCAAGTTCAACGCTGCTGAGCATACTTTTGGAAGTGCTTTGGGGAACAGCTTTCTTGTCGAAAGCCCTTCGGCCGCTGCTTACATTGGAACCTTCAAAACCAATTCCACAGATTCAATAATCGGGTTCACTTCGGCTGAAAATGTGGAGATAAAAACGGCGGATGATTCAGTTGTTCAAACTATAAAACTCGATCGTGATGAATCCGGCTCATCTGAAATGCTTTTCCACGGAGACATGAAATGGCAGGTCATCACTAGATCAGGCAGCCAGTATCTGAGGGTCTGGGACAAAAAACATCCGATGGTGGAACGTTTTAATGGCTACGCTAAATACCCGCTTAACGATGAATTCATTTTTGATGGTGAATTCAACTATTATGAATCATCACAGGAAGCAGAGGTCCCTTCACAACTTGGGGTAAATGCCAGAACTACCTTCATCGGAACTGTAAAATTCATCTACCGTGGCAAACCCTGCGAATTGCAGGTCGGGCAAAACGGATTTACTATGGTAATGGATGAGACATCAGGAAATGAAACCTATGGGGGCGGTCGTTATATCTATTTAGACCTTCCTGAGCAGAATGGCCCTGTAGAAATAGATTTTAACAGGTTATATAATCCCCCTTGTTCGTTTTCGCAATTCACAACCTGCCTTTATCCCCCTCAGGGCAATCACCTGCCATTCGATCTGAATGCAGGAGAATTGATCAGGCGATTGTAACTCTATTCCCCATGATCGATACCATAGTTGTTCAGTATATTGTTGCGGGCACCATAGCCTTTCTAATCCTCTGCAATATCGTTCTTTCGCTAAATGAGATTGAAAACGATACCATTAACCATATCATCAAGAAATGGGCTTACGGCAAGTACTTTTTTATAACTTTTGCCTGGGGTATATTAGGTGGTCATTTCTTTTTAGGAACCAAAGTTCCTTTATTTGGAGATAACTGGTGGCTACCGGTGGTATTGGTTATTGTCATTTTGCTGGCCCTTCTGATCATTGGGTTTAAACAGAAAGATGGTTTTGTAATGGAACCGCGTTTACAATTATTACTATTGGTATTGGGTGTGCTTTATGGCCATTTCTTCTGGTCTCAACGCCACCTCGAAGAAATAACCTTACCATTCCTGAACTAGCAACCATGTTTCAATCGATATATAATTATTTTAATACACATAAGAAGGTCGTAAGGCGGGTGCAATACATCCTGATCGGGCTTTTTATTGTTTTGATCGGCTTTGATATTTACCTGGCTGTTACCGAT
>JABDPL010000285.1 GCA_013042825.1 Flavobacteriaceae bacterium
AAAATAAAGTGGTAGCCGACATTATTTGAACCCTCTTTGACGTTTTGCTTCAAAAATAAGAATTCCTGCCGCAACCGACACGTTCATAGAGTCGATTTCACCCAGCATGGGTATTATTAAATTCTTATCGGATTGTTTGGTCCAGATTTCACTTAAACCTTCAGATTCTGTTCCTACGACCAGTGCCGTTGGGCCGGTTAAATCGATTTTATCATACTGCTCTGAAGCCTGCAAACTTGCACAGCAGATCTTTATGCCCCTGTCCCTAAGGAATGCGATCACTTCTGAAGTCGAACCCAGTCCTATTTGGTTGGTAAACAAACAGCCCACACTTGACCGTACGATATTCGGGTTGAACATATCGGTCTTCGGATTGGCGATTATGACAGCGTCCAGGGCTGCTGCATCAGCCGTTCTTAGCAGTCCGCCGATATTCCCGGGTTTTTCGGGAGCTTCGGCCACCAGTATGAGTGGATTGGGGTTATCGAGCTGAAGATCAGCCAGTTCAAAGGCCTTGAATTCAGCAACACCAAGAATCCCCTGGGTGCCTTCACGGTACGCCAGCCTGTGGTAGACTTCTTCCGAAACCGAGATAAACTCCTCTGCGTTGGGAACCAGTGCACGGCTTTGTTCTTCGGAATGGATATCCGGGTTAAAAAGCACATATCTAAAATCATAATCCCCCTTAACCGCAAGGCTGATCTCCCGCCGGCCTTCTATAAGAAACAGCTGTGCACGCCGGCGCGCGCGGGACTTTTCCTTATACAATATAAGGTCTTTGATCAAGGGATTCTGTATGCTGGAGATATGCTTGGTCATATTCACAAAAGTAAGGTGAAATGTTCTTTGAGTGAAATTGTTGGTGATTATTAGAAAAACAAAGCGAGCCAATCGGCTCGCTTGTCTTTTATAAATGAGATTCCTCGTTTCACTCGGAATGTCAGGAGATTATTCACTGCGTTCAGAATGACAGCTAGTTCTTTTGCCCGTACTTGTCGGCATATCGCTTCCAAAGCTCGGTTTGATGGCTCTCCAGGCTTATTGCCCGGCCATTGATAAAGGCGTGGGTGAGTTTGTTGGTACGCATGTCCAGTGCATCACCTTCGCTAACAAAAAACGTAGCGTCCTTTCCGGCTTCTAAAGTGCCCAGGCGGTCATCTATGCCCAGGATCTTGGCGCTGTTAGACGTAATCAGCTTTAAAGCCTCTTCCTTATCCATGCCATAAGCCGCAACAGTCCCAGCCTGGAAGGGCAGGTTACGGGCATTGGCACGTTCCATGCTCCCACTGTTCTGCAAACCGACCAATACTCCGGCATCTACCAGCAGCTTGGGAAGTTTGAATGTATAATCGTAATCATGGTCGTCTATGGCTGGGGTGGTATGGGTACGCTGCACCAATACGGGTATATCATGCTGCTTCAACAGCTCGGCCACCTTTGGTGCCTGGTATCCGCCCACGATCACCATCTTCGCTATGCCATTCTTATCCTTGAAATCAATGGCATCCCTTAGTCCGCGTTCATCATCAACATGCACGTATAGTGTCTTACTGCCGTCGAACAAGCCCGACATGGCCTCGTATTTCAGGTTCATGGTCGACCTATCACCAGCTAAATAGGCCTTGCTTTCAGCAACGAACATATTAGCCTTATCAACATTCTTTTTGTAGTTCTTATTCGGTTTTAAACCAGGATCCTCACCCAGCCACCAGCGTCCGCGGGTAAAGGTATTGGGCCAGTTCATATGGATGCCCTCATCGGTCTTAATAGCTGCATCTTCCCAGTTCCAGGCATCGAATTGCACAATGCTTGAAGATCCGGAAATGGTCCCGCCCCTTGGCGTGATCTGGCCGATAAGTACGCCGTTTGGCCGCATGCTTTCCACGATCTTCGATTCGGCATTATAGGCAATTATCGAACGGATATTCGGATTCATATCCCCGATCTCCCGTGTGTCGTTAGTTGCCCGTACCGCCCCGATCTCCTGTAATCCGAGCGTAGAGTTAGGTGCGATTATACCGGGATAAACATGCTTGCCCTGGGCCTTGATGATCTCGCCCTGCATGGCCATCTTGCTCGTGAGTGCATCAACGCAGGCCAGGATCTTGCCATCCTTAATGATGATCAGGCTGTTCTCTATGACTTCGCCATTACCGATATGGGCTGTTGCACCGATTATGGTATAGGCTTCGGTTTGCTCAGGTGCCGGGGTTTGTTGTGCAAATGCACCAACCATTCCGACTAAAAATACCAAGATTATATGTTGTAAATGTTTCATGATTTCTAGAAGTTTTTATCAAGGGATTCACAATGCAGATGCTCTTTATCTTTCCGTTTTACCGGTTGGGTCTTCATGCCTTTGTTCTTATCCTTAAGCATCATATTGATAAGTTTATTGCGGTCGCGTTTAACCGATTCGCGCATCTGCTTATCGCGTTCAATATCGAAATAGGTCACCCCTTCGATTATGGTCTTCTCAGCTTTTGAGTATATCGACATGGGGTGGCCGTTCCAGAGCACTACATCGGCGTCTTTTCCAACCTTAATACTACCAACGCGATCATCGATATGAAGCAATTTAGCGGGATTTAGTGTTACAAACTTCCAGGCGTCTTCTTCTGAAACACCGCCGTATTTCACCGACTTGGCTGCCTCTTGATTGAGTCGCCTTGACATTTCACCGTCATCACTGTTAATGGCGGTAACCACACCGGCATTATGCATAATTGCCGCATTATGAGGAATAGCATCATTTACCTCGAATTTGTAGGCCCACCAATCGGAGAAGGTCGATCCTCCAACGCCGTGTTCGGCCATTTTATCGGCTACCTTATAGCCTTCCAGGATATGGGTAAAGGTATTGATGTTGAAATTGAATTTTTCGGCCACCTTCATCAGCATATTGATCTCGCTTTGTACATAGGAATGGCAGCTTATGTAGCGTTCCTTGTTCAGGATCTCGGCCAGGACTTCCATTTCGACATCCTTGCGATAGGGCTTGCCACTTTTTTTCTTTTGATCATAGGCCTTGGCCCTGCTGAAGTAATCAACATAGAGCTGCTCAACACCCATTCGCGTTTGCGGGAAACGGTTGAAGCTCTGCCAGTTCGATTGTTTGACGTTCTCACCAAGGGCAAACTTGATGAATTTAGCCGCGTTCTTATTCAGAATATTATCGGCCGATTCGCCCCATTTTAATTTTATGATAGCTGAACGGCCACCGATAGGATTGGCAGAACCATGAAGGATCTGCATGGAAGTTACTCCACCCGCCAGGTTGCGATAGATATCGATATCACTCGCATCGATAACATCCTCAATCGAAACTTCCGCCGAAGAATTTTGTCCGCCTTCATTGATACTTGCAGCTGCGATATGGGAATGCTCATCGATTATTCCCGAAGTCAGGTGTTTTCCGGTAGCATCTATAACTTTAGCCCCGGAGGCGCTGAGGTTAGATCCGATCTTCGAGATCTTACCATCCTTTATAAGAACGTCTGTATTCTCAAGTACACCATCCGATTCATTGGTCCAGACCGTTGCGTTCTTAAACAAAAGGGTTTCCTGCCGTGGCATAGTCTTGAATCCATAGGCCCCATTGGGATAGTATACCGGCATGACATCCACCTCAGATTTCTTGCCATTTGGTTTAGCATTACCACCATCATTTGATTTCTCTTCCTTAGGCTTCTTCGTGGCATAGAAAGTCGATTCGTTGCCGTTGGGGAAGATCACCGTGCCGGTAAGGTTGTCACCCGCCCCGATTCTGGAAACCAGCCTCACGTATTCGTCTTTAGTCGAATCGGCGGTCTTTAGAGTTAGATTTATCCAGTCGTCCTGATATGATATTTTTGATCCCAATTCATTGTCTCCACTTGTAACCTTTGATTTTACCTTTGAAATGCCTCCAGAGAAATTGAGCTCGTAAGGGGTATTCATTATGGTCATGCTGTAATCACCGCGAATGTCCTTAACATCCATCGACTCCATTATATAGCGATGGCCCTTTACCCAGTTTTCATAAAGGGTGGTCTTTGCGTCAAAAACATCACCCGAGGTGATCAGGAAATTGGCAAAAGCCCCGGAATTGAGGTTACCCAGTTTATCGGCATGTCCGAGTATTCCTGCAGGGGTGGTTGTCAGGGCCTCAAGAGCCTTAACCGGTTCGAGACCGTATTTGATGGCTTTCATCAGGTTCGACTTGAAGTCCGACGCACTCTTCAACTCGTGCGTTGTTAACGCGAACTTCACCCCGCTTTCGGCCAGCGCCTTTGGATTTCCCGGCATCTGGTTCCATTCAAGCATATCCTCGAGTTCTAGAGTGCTTGCCAGGAATGGATCTTCCACATCATAGGCTTTCGGAAAATCAATCGGTATTATAAATGTTGCATTTGTTGCCTTGATGTCGGAGACTCGCTCATATTCATCGCCACCACCCAGGATGACGTACTGCACCCCGATATCGTCTCCAACATTATCGCAGCGCAGGGCATTTGCCCGGCTGCCTGCCGCTATTATCTGTATCATATCGCGGTTTTTCAGATAGGCCTCCAGGGAACGGTCGGAGACCTTTGACATACCCTTTGCGTACCAGTCGGCATCATGGTTCACCTGGCGTAACAAGGCCATGGACCCCATGATGGAACCGGGATAACTTTGCCTGGTTCTTACACTCCTGGTTAATGCCGAATATTGTGCTGATGATGCGTCCAGTATCCTTACAGCGTCGCCGCCTTCATCAGACAGGGCTATAAGGGCGCCTGTACCGCGGATGATACCATCCTGCATATGTGTATTAACGGTCCCGAATCCGGCCTTCCGCAGATCGGCTGCAGCTTTGCTGTTGTATTTGAAATGCTCTAATGCGGTCTGTTCCGGCATTATATGGTCATTCCAATAATAACCCTCCCGTGAGGGTTCGTATTGTGGCGAGCGTCCGCCACCCTGTCGCTTGGGCTTTTCAATTCCGAAACCTGAGAAGATGTCGATAAAAGAGGGGTAAACGTGTTTACCTGCCAGGTCGACAACCACAGCATTCTTTGGAATATTCACCGATGATCCGACCGAAACGACCTTTCCGTCTTTGATCAATAAGGTTCCGTTATCGATTATTTTAGTCGGGGTTACAAAGATCTTAGCATTGGTTAAGGCCGTATGGTTGGTGTTGACCGATTTTACGCCATCATTCTTAGGGAAATGCTCCTGTGCAATGAGAAATGAGCCGCACATGAGCATGAGCAGTAGAAAAAACTTTTTGAACATTTTTTATGGTTAGAAAATTAGAAGCTTAAAGATAAGGGTATAGCCTACTCATTTTTTAACCTTAAGATTAATTTAACGTTTGAAATCCTTCCTTTTTGTAGTAATTAACCAGCAAGGCAACGACATAACTATAACTTTTGATCCCATCGACCTGGCTGTTTGCTTTGAGAAAAGTATTAAAGGTTTCCTTGAAGACCGGTTCCAAAGGATTCTGATAAGACATCCAGAACAGCCGTTCCTGCTCGTAATTCTTTAAAACACCAACATTGACCTCATCCCGTTTTTCTTTGAACAGATCCGGATCACGACGAGCGAGTTCATAGAGGCAGTGTTTTAAAGCGAACATAAAGGCCGAGTATTGGTAATAGGGATCATCGTTTGAAGCCGCAGCGAGAAACCCGATGAAATTTGCTTCATTCTCGGCAGCATAACCAATTTGATGCGCCTGTTCATGGCATGTTGTTGCCGGGTATTTATGTAAGGGAATAATACCATCGATCTGCGCTTCATTGGTAAAGGGGTTCAAATACCCACTGAATCCCATATAGGTCAGTGGAATGCTATAAATAGAACGCTTTAGACTTTGGGGTTGGGGATTTAGAAAGGCATATGTCTTCTTCAGGTTTTTATAACCTTCGGAACTGCCTTTCAATAACTCCTGTTTGGAATAAGGCACGACAACAGCCAGTGAATCGTTTGTTACCAATTCCGAATGAATAGCATTGGTATATTGTTTAAGCGCATCGGTTGTTTCGATCAATTCTTCAGTGGTGTATTGCGCTTCCAGGCCGAGTTTTGTATGCAGAGGTTGGCGGTAATAGTTGAAACCCCAAAACAGGTGGAAGGTGAAATATAACAGTGAAATGGCCACAAGTATATCTATAATAAAGGCCTTGAGATCCTTGCGGATTCTCCAGATGTTTTTAATCATCCATCGTATGACATAGATCCCAGCCAGGGTATAAATGATATCCCCTACTGAAAAGGGAATCCAGCCAAAGACAAAGCGCATGGCTTTGGAGATCACAATATATAACCCATTGCTATAAAATGATTCTACAAAATCAGGGAAAAAAGAAAGCGATTTAACGAGCAGGATCTGGGGAATAATGCTAAGGGCGATCCATATTTTTCTGCGTTTTCTCATCGATCAAAAATACGTATTTGTTTTTACTTCATTTCAGGATTAATTACCTTTGACATACGAAATTTCAAGCCTATGACAAGCGTGATAAAAGATCTGAAACCCAATGAAATCTGGACGAATTTTGCCGATTTAAATGCCGTTCCAAGGGCATCTAAACATGAAGAGCGCGTGATCGCCTTCATGGTTGACTTTGGTGAGCGACTCGGCCTGGAAACACTAACCGATAAGGTTGGCAATGTGATCATCAGGAAGCCGGCTACACCCGGTATGGAAGGCCGGAAGCCTGTGGTGCTCCAGTCGCATCTCGATATGGTACATCAAAAGAACTCCGATACCGATTTCGACTTTGAAACCCAGGGGATAGATATGTTCATCGATGGTGACTGGGTAAAGGCCAGGGGAACAACTCTCGGGGCCGATAACGGTTTGGGTGTTGCAACCATCATGGCCATTCTTGAAAGTAAGGATATACCACATCCCGATATCGAGGCACTTTTCACCATTGATGAGGAAACCGGGATGAC
>JABDPL010000286.1 GCA_013042825.1 Flavobacteriaceae bacterium
GGCGTTCAGGAAGGCTTCCTTAAAGGCATGGGCCCCGGCTATCTTGAATGAAATATCATTACTGTCGACCGAGTGCATCTTCCCGTCATGCACCATCACCCGTACGTCCCGGCAGTAGGAACCGGTCAAGGGGCCGGATTCCATAACTTCCAGTATGCCTTTCATAACAGAAGGCAGGTAGCGGGTATCGATCACACCGCCTACAATACAATTATAGAACATCAGTTTACCACCCCAGGGCAGATCCAATTCTTCCTTACCCCTAATATTGAATCCTTCGGGTTCAGGCATGCCTTCGTGATACGGCTCTATTTTCATATGGACTTCAGCAAACTGGCCGGAACCTCCAGACTGTTTCTTGTGCCTGTAATTAGAGGAGGATGACCGTTGGATGGTCTCCCTGTAATTGATCTTCCGCTTCTGGAATTTGGGAACAACCCCGTAAATATTCTCAAGCACCCATTTTATTGCGGTCAGGTGCAGTTCGCCCTGGCAACCCACCAGCTGTTGCTTGGCTTCCTTCGAATACTTCAGGTCGACGGTAGGATCCTGGCTATGGATCTTCTTCAGCGCTTCGAACAGCTTCTCTTCGTCATTTTTATCCGCCGCACTTATAGACTTGATGATCCTTGAATCCGGATAATTGATGGGTTTAATGGTGATTTTAGATTTACCGGCGTAGAGGGTATCATTGGTTTCCGTATCCTTTAATTTCAGGGTCGCCCCGATATCGCCAACGGTTAATTTACTCACCGGGTGCCGCTTCTTTCCGTCCATTATAAAGAGCTGGTTGATGATCTCAGTATCTCCTGTCCTGGCGTTGGTCAGCCGGTCGTTTAACTTGATCTCGCCCGATTTCACCTTGAAATAAGTCACCTGCCCCAGATTAGGCAGGTAAAGGGTTTTAAATACAAAAAGCGCTGTAGGTGCATCGGTGGTTGGTCTTACCTCTTCTCCTTCAACGCTTTGTTCAGGCTTTAGATCGGCGGCCGCGGGCGCCACGTTATCAATGAAGCCCATCAGGCGTCCGGTTCCCATATCATTTATTGCAGAAACACAGAACACGGGAAATAACTCATGGTTAAGCATCCCCGCTTTGATTCCCATCTTCATCTCATCCTCGTTCAGTGTACCCTTCTCGAAAAAGATCTCCAAAAGTTCTTCATCATTCTCGGCTGCTTTTTCAACCAATTCGTTATGCAGTTCATCTGCCTTTTCCTTTTCCGATTCCGGTATTTCCAGTTTTTCGGGTTTTCCGCCTTCGGGTCCGAACTTATAGCATTTCATTTTCAATACATCGATGATGCATTGCGCCCCATCCATCATTATCGGATATTGAATCATAACCGCATTCTTACCGACCAGGCGTGATAAGGTTTGAAAGCTGTTATCAAAATTAGCCTTCGGGTGATCGATCTGATTGATCACAAACAGTGTAGGCTTTAAATAGCGGTCGATATAATTCCATATAATCTCGGTTCCTATCTCCACCCCTACTTTGGCATCGATCACGGTCACTATGGTGTCGGAAACCCGGATTGAAGAAACTATCTCACCTATAAAATCATCAAGGCCAGGCGTATCGATTATATTGATCTTATAATTTCGCCATTCGGTATGCAGAGGAGTTGCGAATACCGAAGCCTGTCTTTCATGTTCCAGGGGATGGAAATCTGAGATCGTATTTTTATTTTCAATCGTACCACGACGTTTGATAAGGCCGGCTTCGAACAACATGGTCTCAGCTAATGTTGTCTTACCGGAATTATGAGCGCCAACAAAAACCACATTTTTAATGTGCTTATCATCAAATACTTGCATACATTCTATTTTAAATGGTTAAGTAAGTCAGTTGTGCTTTGGAGAGAGCAGCCCGTTTTACTTTAACAAACTGAAGGTGACAATCCTCAACTAAATATAATAATTTAATTTGAGTTGAATTGATTGTCACCTTCAAAATTTTACTATTCAATTTATATGTTAATTCATCGATTTCTTAATAGCGGCCTGGGCCGATGCTACACGTGCGATCGGAACGCGATAGGGTGAACAACTCACATAGTTCAGACCGGCGTTGTAACAGAATTCCACAGAACTCGGTTCACCGCCATGTTCGCCACAGATACCGACTTTCAAGTTCGGGTTCTGACGTCGTCCGCGCTCGGTTCCCATGACGATCAACTGACCGATACCTTCCTGGTCGATCACCTCGAACGGATCGTGCTTAAGAATGCCTTCTTTAATATATATAGGAAGGAATTTACTCGCATCATCCCGAGAATAACCATAGGTCATCTGGGTAAGGTCGTTCGTTCCAAAGGAGAAGAAATCTGCTATTTCCGCGATTTTGTCGGCGATAAGGACCGCTCTCGGAATTTCGATCATCGTTCCCACCCTATATTCAATTTTTTCACCGAATTGTTCGAAAACCTCTTCTGCGGTCTTGTCGATTACAGCTCTCTGGTTTTCAAATTCTTCAACCGTTCCTACCAGCGGCACCATGATCTCGGGTTTGGCTTCGATATTCCTTTTCTTGAGATTGAGCGCAGCCTCAAGGATAGCCCTGGCCTGCATTTTAGTAATCTCGGGATAGGTAATACCTAAACGGCAACCTCTGTGACCCAGCATGGGGTTGAACTCATGAAGTTCAGACACCTTGGCCTTAACGGCTTGCAACGATATCTGCATCTCATCGGCTAATTCTCTCTGAGTTGCCATCTGATGCGGGATGAATTCATGCAATGGAGGATCTAACAAGCGT
>JABDPL010000287.1 GCA_013042825.1 Flavobacteriaceae bacterium
AAAAGGCCAGGGTTGTTCTTGGGGCAAGGTCGGCTATTTGGCTGCCGTACAGGAATCTCGGACTGGTGATCGTTGATGAGGAGCATGAACCTTCATATAAACAATTCGATCCTGCGCCCCGTTATCATGCCCGCGATGCAGCAGTTGTTTTGGCCAATAGATTCGGAGCCAGGATCCTCCTGGGCTCGGCAACACCCAGTCTCGAGTCATATTACAATGCGATTACCATAGAGAAATATGCCCTGGTTGAGCTAAAAGAACGGTATAACAACCTGCTAATGCCAGAAATCGAATTGGTCGATCTCAAGGATAAGTACCGGCGGAAGCGTATGACCGGGCACTTTAGTGATCGTTTGATCGAGGTCATTACAGAAACGCTCGATCAAAAGCAGCAGGTAATCCTATTTCAGAACCGACGTGGTTTTTCCCCGATCATAGAATGCCAGACATGCGGTCATTCGCCTCAATGTCCGAATTGTGATGTTTCTCTAACCTACCATCAATTTAAGAATCAATTGCGCTGTCACTACTGTGGATTTTCTGCGGCGATGATCAGTAGTTGTGAGGCTTGCGGGGGTCATGACCTGGATAGCAAAGGCTTCGGCACACAGCAGGTAGAGGAGGAGGCTAAGGCCTTGTTTCCGGAGGCTAAGGTAGCGCGAATGGATTTGGATACAACCAGGGGTAAACAAAGTTATGAACGGATAATTTCAGGATTAGAGAATCGGGAGATCGATATCCTTGTTGGCACACAAATGCTTACCAAGGGATTAGATTTCAGACATGTGCGAGCTGTAGGTATCATGAATGCCGATGCCTTGCTCAATTTCCCTGATTTCCGTGCTCATGAGCGGAGTTTTCAATTGATGCAACAGGTATCAGGTCGCTCCGGCAGAACCGATATGCGCGGGATAGTAATTATTCAGACCTACAATCCCTATCACAGAATTGTTCAGCAGGTCAGCTCATACGATTATACGGGCATGTTCAAGGATCAGCTCGAAGACCGGCGAACATATCATTATCCGCCCTTTTACAGGCTGATCAGAATAACCCTAAGGCATAAGGACTTTAACAAGGTCAATTCGGGAGCCGACTGGCTGGTGCGTTCGTTTAGGCAAATTTTATCGGCTGAGGTGCTCGGTCCGGAATTCCCGCCCATTGCGAGAATCAGGCGGCAATACAATAAGAATATTCTAGTAAAAGTCGGACCAGATCAATCCCTGAATAAAACAAAAGAAGCCATTCTTAAAATAAAGAATAGCTTCCATAGTATAAAAGATTTTCGTCCTGTAAGAGTAATATTAAATGTCGATTACTATTAACTTTAAATGTTATTCAGGGCGTCGACCAACTGAGTCTTCTTGTTTCGACTCAATGGTATTTCGAATGAACCAACCTCAACATTTTTGCTGTTAAATCGATCGATCTTATCAAGATTTACAATATAAGATTTATGTATTCTCAGGAATTTGCCGACTGGTAGCTCGGCTTCAAATGCTTTCATGGTAGAAAGTACAACGAGGCTATTATCTTCGGTTACTACTTTTACATAATCACCAAGAGCCTCTATCCATTTGATATCCTTAACGTAAACCTTACGTTTCTTAAGGTTACTCTTTACAAAGATATGCTCACCGTCGGTTTCATTGAAATCGAGCTTGAGTTTATGTTGCTCGATAGCTTTGTCAACCGCTGTATTAAAACGTTCTCTGGTGATAGGTTTTTGCAGATAGTCGGTAGCATCATAATTAAATGCCTTGAAGGCATACTCCGTTTTACCGGTTACGAAAATGATCTGGGGTTTGTTGTTCAGTACATCCAATAATTCGAAACCGTTCAGTACAGGCATTTCGATGTCCAGAAAGATCAAATCAACCTTGTGGGTGTTCAGTCCGTTTTTGGTCTCCAGGGCACTGCTGTACTCAGCTATCAAATTGAGATTGGGATGATTCTCGATCAGCTTTACTATCGATAATCGCTGAATCGCAGAGTCATCAACAACAACACAATTTAAAGTCATAACATTCAATATTTTAGGTTAAGGTGTCGACAATAGTACGAAAAATTCGGTTAAAAACCAAAAAACATCGACAAAGTGTAAGTTTTAACATAATGTTAACAAAATTCATACCGTTAAAAAATAGAGCAAAAATGTTGCCAAACCATAATTATATCGTTATTTTTGCAGCCGTTTTTATAAACAAAATTTAATTAGATAATCAAAGATTTATGAATCATTACGAAACTGTTTTCATTTTAAATCCCGTTTTATCTGAAGAACAGATAAAGGAAACAGTAAAAAAGTATGAAGGATTCTTGGTTGATAAAGGAGCCAAGATGATCTCGAAAGAAGATTGGGGGCTAAGGAAACTAGCCTATCCGATTCAGAACAAAAAGAGTGGTTTCTACCATCTTTTTGAGTATGTTGCTGACGGCAACGCGATCAATGCGCTTGAGGTTGAATTCAGACGTGACGAACGCTTTATGCGTTATCTGACGGTTAAATTGGACAAGCACGCAGTGGCTTGGGCAGAAAAAAGACGTAAAAGAGATAAAGAAAAGGCGTAATTATGGCGAGTATTGAACAACAAGCAAAAGGAAAGAAAGACGGTGAGATCAGGTATCTTACACCGCTCAATATCGAAACTGTAAAAGCGAAGAAATACTGTCGCTTTAAAAAATCAGGAATCAAGTATATCGATTACAAGGATCCGGACTTCCTGATGAAATTCGTTAATGAACAAGGAAAGATCTTACCGCGCAGGCTAACAGGAACATCTCTGAAATACCAGAGGAAGGTATCTGTCGCCGTCAAGCGTGCGCGTCATTTGGCCCTAATGCCTTATGTAACCGATCTATACAAATAAATTGTTGTAACTATGGAAATAATACTGAAACAAGACTTCGAAGGACTCGGATTCAAGGATGATGTTGTAACAGTTAAAAATGGTTACGGTAGAAACTTCCTCATTCCCCGGGGCTATGCCATGCTGGCAACCCCTTCGGCAAAAAAAGTACTGGCTGAAAATTTAAGGCAACGTGCTTTTAAGGAAAAAAAGATCATCGATGATGCCAATAGCCTGGCTGAAGCATTGAAGGAACTGGAAATTAAGATTTCGGCCAAGGTAGGAACAGGAGATAAACTTTTTGGGTCTGTAAACAATATCAATGTTGCAGAGGCTCTTGAAAAGGAGGGACACGAAATCGACAAGAAGTTTATCAATGTTACAGGAGGCAATGTCAAACGGCTTGGCAAGTACAACGCCACAATAAGATTACACCGCGAGGTATCGATCGATTTACCCTTTGAGGTGATCGCACAAGCGAAATAATCGATGTAATAAGATTTATTCGAATAAACTTGCGCCCTGTAGTATTTACTGCAGGGCTTTTTTTATGAAATACAAAAGACTAAGCAAAGAACAATTTGAGGAGCTTCACCAGGAGTTCATCAATTTCCTATCTACACAATCAATTACGGCAGATGAATGGCAGAACATCAAGGAAGAGACCCCTGAAGTGGCCGAACAGGAACTTGATGTATTCAGTGACCTGGTGTGGGAAGGCGTACTGACGCATGCCCGGTATCTCGAAAACATATCGCCTCAGCATCTGTATCTCTTCGAATTGAATTCCGAAGATATCCGGCTTATCGGTTTGAAGATTTCTGAAGATTCCGTCGATATAACCACCGCGGAAGGTTACGAATGGCTTCGCGAAAATTTACTTGACGACAGGGTTGAGATCTTTCAGGGAAAGAAGGCCTATTCCGAAGATATACTCCTCGACCGTTTCGGCCTGATCGAACAGGGAGCTATTATAACCAAAGGTGAGCTTTTCCGCTATTTTGATCAATTGGTTGGCTAAACAACCAAAAAATAAGATATTTGTCAGGTATCTTAACTCATGGCACAAAAACCCAGAATTCCCAAAGGAACACGAGATTTTTCAGCGGCTGAAGTAGCCAGGCGTCAGCATATCATAGAGACCATTAGCGGCAATTTCGAGCGCTTTGGATTCATGCCTATCGAAACACCCAGTATGGAGCTCTCAGAGACCCTGATGGGTAAATATGGCGATGAAGGCGACCGTTTGATATTCCGTATTTTGAATTCGGGAGATTTTTTAAAGAAAGTAGATCCCGATCTGCTGACCAATATGGATTCGGCATCGGTTTCGTCTGCTATTTCTGAAAAAGCCCTGAGATATGACCTCACGGTTCCTTTCGCAAGATATGTCGTACAGCACCAGAATGAAATCGATTTTCCATTTAAGCGTTACCAGATACAACCCGTTTGGCGGGCAGACCGCCCTCAGAAGGGAAGATTCAGGGAATTTCTCCAATGCGACGCCGATGTGGTGGGCAGTAAATCCCTATGGCAGGAAGTGGAGTTCATACAGTTATACGATTGCGTATTTACCGATCTCGGACTTGAGCATGTAACCATAAAGCTCAATAACCGGAAGATATTGGCCGGCCTTGCCGAAAGTATCGGGGCATCAGACAAGTTTGTCGATTTCACTGTGGCCCTTGATAAACTGGATAAGATCGGACGAGAAAAAGTGGAGGAGGAGTTAATGCTGAAAGGCATATCCAGGGAAGGCATAGCAAAACTTGGGCCCGTGTTCGAACTTGAAGGATCAATTCATGATAAACTGGAAGGGCTAACCCAAGCCATAGGTGACTCACAAGAAGGATTACGAGGCTTAAAGGAGATGGAATTCATTCTTAAGGCCATTACCCAACTCGGCATGAAATCGGCTATAATCGACCTGGATGTTACCCTCGCCAGAGGGCTTAATTATTATACAGGAACCATTATCGAGGTTGCGCCTCCGGAAGGCATTCAACTCGGCTCAATTGGTGGTGGTGGCCGCTATGATGATCTTACCGGTGTATTCGGACTATCTGGAGTTGGCGGTGTTGGAATAAGCTTCGGACTGGACCGCATTTATATGGTAATGGAAGAGACTGGAGCTTTCCCTGAAACTGTTCAGGCTGATGCAAGAGCAATATTCATAAATTTTGGAGAGGCCGAGGCGCTTTATGCTCTTAAGGCTATCACCGGGCTGAGAGAAGCCGGAATAAATTGTGAGTTATATCCCGATCCCGTTAAAATCGGCAAACAAATGAACTACGCCAACAAACGGCAAATCCCGTTCGTGATCATGGCCGGAGAGGCTGAGATGGCAGATCAGGAGTTTACCATTAAGGACATGTCGACCGGCGACCAGTGGAAAGCGGACTTCGAGGCCCTTTCAAAACGACTGAAATAAAAAAGCCCCGGGTCTACAACCGGAGCTTTTTCGTCATGTGTAATTCTCATAACTATATCACTCATCAACTAACACCATTTTTGAAAATGAACCGCCTCGAGTATTAATCTTAAGGATATAGGTCCCAGTACTTAAATTACTCACTTCATATTCTGAATACGTGCTATTTTCAATAGTGTTTTCAGAATATATCATCTTACCAAGGGCATCGTACATCTCAATGCCGGTAATGTCTCTTAATGTCGGGTTAAGCAGTAAAATATTTCCGCTTTCATTGACATAATGGATATCCATTTGATCGTATTCATGATCATCTATACCAAGTGTATCGTAGTTGAAGACAATTTCAAATCGTTCCAGGTTTTCACCAGCTTCCATAAAGAACTCATAAGCTCCCGTTGTAAGGTCGTGATAAACATTCAATTCCTTGTCATGGACGTAAACTGTAAGATTCGCATGGTTATTGGTGAAACTATCAAGGACAATACTGCTCATGCCTTCCGAATCCAGGTGGATTCCAAGAGGTAGCACACTGGTTTCGGTAAGGGTATTTGTACCCTGGATATTGTGTTTCTTATCTTCGATCATCCAGTACAGGTCATCCATCTGGTCGGCGTATGTTTCAGCATCATAACCCCAATCGATATTTTCTGTTGCATTCTGATCAACGGTCAATAGTAACTGGCGTCTAATGGTGTTTACCGAGTTAAAACCAATTCTCAGCTGTGTTCGAGGATCTCCGGAATTATAGGTATCACTATTTCCCTGATTGGCTTGCGCATTATATTCTTCTCCTGAATTGAATACAGGATTCGATCCCGGATTTGCTTCCATGAAAATAGAATTACCTGAGGATTCCTTATGATATATGCGTTGTCCGTTGTTGAAATTAATAGTTCCTGAACCTTCGGCAACAACGAAGAAGCCTTGTCCAACGGGGATATATCGTCCGGGTAATTTGGTTGGTGTACCACCGGTTCCCACATCGGGATCGTTAGTTCCTAAGGCCGCAGAAGGAGCACCTCCTGAAAGGTTGTATGTTGCATATCCACCGAGATATTCCCCTAGATTATGCGATCCGCCACCCCAGTGTTCCCAGAAGTAAAGTGTACCAGTTGTTGCACCGGTTCCACTGATCACAGGTCCGTTATCAAGAATGAATTGGTGAGCATCTATTGCCGAGGCATAAGGATTACCGACCAGGTAATCATTGCCTGCAGAAAGGGTCAGGTTGACCTGTCCGTTATGCGGTTTACCATTGAAAACATAGTTCTGATCATCAAGAACGACTCCGGTTCCCGGGCCTTTCATCGTGAACCCTTCCCCTGCAAGCAAGGTTCCGGTGCTTCGTACATGTTGCCAGGAAGCATAGTCATCGTCCAGTTGATTGGCAAATTTCCAGATCCAGTAATCGGCAATTCCGATCGGACTGGTATTCGTCCCGTCATATCCGGCTGTTATCCAGTTTATATTCTGAATGCCATCGAACATAACATCGGTTACGGTATAACTATTGTTATTTGATGTTATATTGCTTATTCCAACCGGAGCAGCCCAGTAGTTATAGGTGTGCACATCGGCAGTTCCCTGCTGATCGCGTTCTAATGTACCGGCACTTGTAACTTCAAGATCACTTCCGAAGGTCTGAATTAACTGAGACTCACCCTCCAGGTCGATTGTTCCATCGAGTTCGAGATAGTGGGTTACCGTGAGTCCGTTTCCGGTTCCGGCAGCCGTGTCGCCGTTGATCTGAATATCGCCTGAGTACTGTTTTAGGGCCAGTACCGAACGATCACGTCCGAGGACAGCATCTGTAGCAATTGTAATATCATGACTGGATTCAACTATATTCCAGTCGACTGATAGTGCAGGATTGGCGATTGAGATATCGTTGGGCACATTCTGCTCAACATTGTTCAGCCAGGTTGTAGGAGTAGACCAGTCGCCATCTGCATTCGATTCATAAGGTAGTGGTGCTGTTTGCCTGTCGACCGTGTCAAGGTTCCTAAGGGCTCCTAAAACATCATTTCCTGATATATCATTTACATTGGTGTAGGTGTAAATGGTCATGTCGTAATAAGCAGCTAATTCACTCCAGGGGATAGATCCCACTTCGTTCTTGGTTATGGTCGTAGGAAGTTCTTTCCCGCTTACGAATCCGCCATTATCTTCGATCTCCTGGTTCATAATGAACCGCATTTGATCTACGGTTAAAGCGCGATTCCAAATGCGAACCTCATCGATATTTCCGTGATAGAAAGCAACTGGTGTATTCTTACCGGCAGCGGCGAGGTAGAATGACTGATCGGTTGCGGTTGGTGGTGTCATGGCCTGTGAATTAGATAGAACACCGTCTATGTACATATCGGCCTGGCCACCGTTATAAATCACTGCTATATGATGCCATTTATTTGTAGGAATGGCGACATTAGAAGTTATACTTTCGGTTGAACCGTTTTTCCAGCTCATTTCGATTCGTCCGGCTCCGTCAAGACGCAGGTCATAACCTTCGGTATACGCAGCATCGCGCTTCGATAGAATTGAACTGCTTTCAGAACCTGGTTCACGCTTGATCCATGCAGAAACGGTGAATTCGGTTGAGTTCAGATTTAGTTGATTCTCCATATCGACATAATCGCTAACACCATCAAATCTTATAGACCGGTCAAAGATCACCTGAGGTGCATAACCGAAAGTGATATATTTTGTTCCATCGAAATCATAAAAACAGAATAAATTACCCATTCCGTCAGACTTCATAACACGATATGTAGCCGTAGGATCGAATACCGGGCTATCGGATATCAGCATGAGGTAATCTCCGGGAGGATTGATATTCCGGATCGCAGCCTGAGGGATCTGCACCTTAACAAGTCCGATATCGCCACCGGTTTCTACGAATTTCCAATGTCTTTGCATACCTGTAAAGCTGGCGTTAGTGGTTAAGGCAGGAGTGATACCCGCACTCATGTTCACACCAACTGGAGCTTCCGGAAGGTCAAGGCTAACACCGTTATTACCCCACATGAGGAACTCACGGTCATTAAAGGTATCCGGATTATCAGAGATGTTCAGGTTATTTGTATCATAGATTTCTGTTAAACCGATGGTCAGTATACCTTCCGTAGGACCAATGGCATCGACACCATTGTTGATACTGCTGGACTGCTTTTGAAGTAGGGCAGAGGCATCATCACGGCCAATACCGGCTATATCATAATTAAATCCGGTACTAGCAGATTGATCCCAGATTACGCGTCCGTTGGAATCGACGTAATCTTGTGAGATACCATTAACTCCGAGAGTAATTCCGTATTTAACGGCCAGATAACTGCTGATCCGGTTTCGTTCCTGGGAAAGATCGGCATCATTTTTCCGGGCTGAATAGCTGATCATCTCAACTACACGAGCATTAAGCGATGATTCCCATCCTTCACTTCGGCCAATCCAGAATCTCGAGTCGTTCGTGTTCATATACTCGGGTATATCATTCTGGGTGGTCTCGATATCAATACTGTTATAGTAAAGCTCTTGCTGCGTATCGGCAAGGTTATTTCTGGTATTTATAATACCGACATTGTCATAAACAGAGCCGGTACCAACTTCGGCCACGGCATATCCGTCAGGTGGTGTCTGACCTGTTGTGAACGCATCATGAGCATAACAAATGATCTCACCATTTATACGGGCTGTATAATATCCGAATCCTATTCCGGTTGCGTCGGTTGCATTTTGATCAAGGTGAGCATCACTACAGAATACGTCCATGAATCCGAAATTATTGGTAATCGGGGTTTCGTCAGTGATCAGGACAACAAAGATGTCCTGGGTATGGAAACCGTAATCACTGGTGAGGAAGTCACCTGAGGTATTATCATGAGAAAAATCTGAATCCAGGGTATAGGTTGCGTAAGCATTATCGAATTCAACAACCGGATTAAAATTCAGGTTATCCGTAGTATTATCATGGTAGGTGGGTTCCTGTCCGCTATATTGGGTATAGGCGTCACCACCACGCCCGCGGTCCTGCCAGAAAGACAACGCCTGACCATCGGTATAACTATGACCGTCATTGGCCTTCAACCAGACTGCAAGATCTGAAGTGACCCCTCCCGGACCTGTTGTCGGGTGTACTTTATCTGTTAATCGGAAATAATCGATAGCCATATCACTTCTGTAATTTCCGCCGGTGATCCCTTGTATCCTGATTTTCACGACCTGGCCAATGTATGCGCTCAGATCGATACTGATCGGGATATAGGAGGATTGG
>JABDPL010000288.1 GCA_013042825.1 Flavobacteriaceae bacterium
CCAATATTGGATGTCATGATGATTATAGTATTGCTGAAATCGATCTTTCTACCCAAACTATCGGTTAAATAACCGTCATCAAGAACCTGGAGCAGCATATTGAAAACATCGGGATGAGCTTTTTCAATTTCATCCAATAGGACAACAGCATAAGGCTTTCGGCGAACCTTTTCGGTTAACTGTCCGCCCTCTTCATATCCAACATAACCCGGGGGTGCACCGATCAATCGCGAGATGGCAAACTTCTCCATATACTCACTCATATCGATACGGATCAGGGCATCGTCATTATCAAAAAGTTCTCGCGCTAAAACCTTGGCTAGCTGGGTTTTACCCACTCCTGTTTGACCTAAAAATATAAATGATCCAATAGGCTTGTTCGGGTCTTTTAATCCGGCCCTGTTTCGCTGAATTGCACGAACAACTTTACCGACAGCCTCATCCTGACCAATCACTTTTCCTTTGATCAAATCAGGTAACTGGGCTAATTTATTGCTTTCGGTTTGAGCTATTCTGTTAACAGGAATTCCAGTCATCATGGATACTACATCCGCAACATTTTCATCTGAAACCACTTCTCGATGTTGCTTCGATTCTTCTTCCCATTTTGTCTGAGCCTCACTAAGGCTTCGCTCTAAACGTTTTTCGTCATCCCGCAGTTTAGCAGCTTCTTCATACTTCTGCTTTTTGACCACTGAATTCTTGGTCTCCTTGACTTGTTCCAGCTGTTTTTCGAGTTCCAGGATCTGGTCGGGAACATCGATATTGGTGATATGAACTCTTGAGCCGGATTCATCAAGGGCGTCAATGGCCTTGTCTGGTAAAAACCTGTCGGTCATGTAACGGTTTGTAAGCTTCACACAAGCCAAAATAGCCTCGTCAGTATACAATACATTATGGTGATCCTCATATTTACTTTTGATATTGTTGAGGATCTCAATTGTCTCTTCCACTGTTGTTGGTTCTACCAGTACTTTTTGGAATCGACGCTCAAGAGCACCATCTTTCTCGATATACTGCCTGTACTCGTCAAGCGTTGTAGCCCCTACACATTGAATCTCTCCCCTGGCTAATGCCGGCTTGAACATATTTGAAGCGTCAAGGCTCCCTGTAGCGCCTCCGGCACCAACAATGGTATGAATCTCATCGATGAAAAGAATAATGTCGTCATTCTTCTCCAATTCGTTCATTACGGCCTTCATACGCTCTTCGAATTGTCCGCGATACTTGGTTCCGGCCACAAGGCTGGCAAGATCAAGGGTAACCACACGTTTATTGAACAAAATTCGCGAAACCTTCCGTTTCACAATACGGTTAGCCAGGCCTTCAGCTATGGCCGATTTACCCACTCCGGGTTCACCGATAAGCAGCGGGTTGTTTTTCTTCCTCCGGCTAAGGATTTGAGATACCCGCTGGATTTCCTTTTCACGGCCAACCACAGGGTCAAGTTTTCCTTCCTCTGCCAGTGATGTCAGGTCACGCCCAAAATTATCCAGCACAGGTGTTTTTGATTTTTTCGAACCTTTAGCAGTTGATTTGCTAAAGGGATCACTTTTCGAACCTTCGTCTGATGCGGGCTCGTCATCAGGATATGATTCCGCTTTTAGAGGCTCGATGTAATCATCGTCGTTAGCGATCATATATTTGAATTGTTCTTTCACGTTATCGTAGTCAACTTTAAGTTTATTCAGCAGTTTGGTGGTAGGATCATTTTCATTCCGCAGTATACATAACAGCAAGTGCGCCGTATTAATCGATGTGCTTTGGAATAGTTTGGCTTCAAGAAAAGTCGTCTTTAAAGCACGTTCAGCTTGTCGGGTTAAATGCAGGTTTTTCTTTTCATTTGAAGCAACTGAGATATTCGGGTTGGCCGGACTAAGGATCTCTACCTTTCTGCGAAGGTGATTGAGATCGATATCCAATGCATTAAGAATATCAATAGCCTTACCATTTCCATCACGCAGCAGCCCAAGCATCAAGTGCTCAGTACCGATAAAATCATGCCCCAGCCTCAGAGCTTCCTCCTTGCTGAATGCGATGACATCCTTTACTCGTGGTGAAAAATTATCGTCCATAATAGGTTCCTTTTCAACATTAAAATTACGCAAATTCAGATAGATTAAGGCAAAAACTATACCTTAATTAAAGGCTCATGGCTAATTGACAAAAAAAAGTTTAATAAATCAAAACTTTTAACAGCATACTTATTAACGAAAAACCGCTTGAATATTGTTGATAAAATATACGAATTTAGAAGTCCGTAACCCGCTTCAGGACTTGCAAAATGGTTATATTAGCCTGATCTGAAAATCGACGAAAAAACTAATAGTTTTACTTATGGCAGATGGAGAAAAATTAATCCCGATTAACATCGAAGATGAGATGAAATCGGCCTACATTGATTATTCAATGTCGGTCATTGTGTCACGTGCATTACCCGATGTGAGGGATGGTCTTAAACCCGTACACAGGCGTGTGCTATATGGCATGCATGAACTGGGGGTACGATCGAACACAGCCCACAAGAAATCAGCCCGTATCGTAGGTGAGGTATTAGGTAAATATCATCCGCATGGCGATACATCTGTATACGATACCATGGTGCGTATGGCACAGGAATGGAGCCTGCGCTATATGCTAGTTGACGGCCAGGGGAATTTCGGTTCTGTAGATGGTGACAGTCCGGCGGCCATGCGATATACTGAAGCGCGTATGCAGAGGATATCTGAGGATATGCTTGCTGATATAGACAAGGATACCGTCGATCATAAATTGAATTTTGATGATACGCTGAAGGAGCCAACCGTTCTTCCGACAAGAATTCCGAGTTTACTCGTTAACGGCGCTTCGGGAATTGCTGTCGGTATGGCTACCAATATGCCTCCCCACAACCTTACCGAAGTTGTTGATGGTACTGTTGCCTATATCGACAATAGTGAGATAACTGTAGACGAACTCATGACGCATATCAAGGCGCCTGATTTTCCAACGGGTGGAATCATTTATGGTTATGACGGGGTAAGAGAAGCCTTTAATACAGGACGTGGTCGAATTGTGATGCGGGGCAAGGCCGAGTTTGAAGAGGTCAATGGCAGGGAATGCATAATTGTAACGGAGATCCCTTACCAGATCAATAAGGCTGATATGATCAAGAAAACGGCCGATCTGGTCAATGATAAGAAGCTGGATGGAATTGCCACTATCCGGGATGAGTCCGATCGTAATGGTATGCGGATCGTTTATGTATTGAAACGCGACGCCATTCCGAATATAGTTTTAAATAAGCTTTATAAATATACCGCCCTGCAGTCCTCATTCAGCGTGAATAATATCGCGCTTGTGAAAGGTCGTCCGCAATTGTTGAACCTCAAGGACATGATCCATCACTTTGTTGATCATCGCCACGAGGTCGTTGTGAGACGAACCAAATATGAGTTGAGGAAAGCTGAAGAAAGAGCACATATTCTTGAAGGGCTGATCATCGCTTCCGATAATATCGACGAGGTGATAGCGCTCATCAGAGCATCGGCCAATGCCGATGAAGCACGACAGAAACTGATCGCTCGCTTTAAACTGACAGAAATTCAGGCAAAGGCGATAGTTGAAATGCGCTTGCGCCAGTTAACAGGCCTTGAACAGGATAAACTTCGATCGGAGTATGAAGACCTGATGATGACCATAGAGGACCTCAAAGATATTCTTGAGAAAAAGGAACGCCGCATGGAGATTATCAAGGATGAGTTGGTTGAGGTCAAGGGTAAGTATGGTGACGACAGGAGATCCCGCATTGAATATGCAGGCGGTGATCTGTCTATCGAGGATATGATCCCGGATGAAAAGGTGGTTATTACTATTTCTCATGCTGGCTACATCAAGCGAACTTCGCTTAACGAATATCGCACCCAGAACAGGGGAGGCGTTGGTCAAAAAGCCTCTACAACCCGGAGTGAGGATTTTCTAGAGCATTTGTTCGTTGGAACCAACCACCAGTATATGCTGTTCTTCACCCAGAAAGGCAAGTGTTTCTGGATGCGTGTTTACGAAATTCCGGAAGGCAGTAAAACATCCAAGGGCCGGGCAATTCAGAATCTGATAAATATTGCCCAGGATGATAAGGTAAAGGCCTTCATCTGTACCCAGGATCTTAAGGATGAAGATTATATCAATAGTCATTATGTGATTATGGCAACGAAAATGGGGCAGGTCAAGAAGACGTCTCTTGAACGATACTCGCGTCCGCGAACCAATGGAATCAATGCCATTACCATACGTGATAATGATGAATTGCTCGAGGCGAAGCTTACCTCGGGCGACAGCCAGGTTATGCTGGCAGTTAAGAGTGGTAAGGCGATCAGGTTTGAGGAAAGCAAGACCAGGCCTATGGGCAGATCGGCATCAGGGGTAAGAGGAATCAAGCTGGCGGATGAAAATGATGAAGTTGTGGGAATGGTCTCAGTAAATGATATGGAGAGTGATATTTTAGTAGTTTCAGAAAACGGATATGGCAAACGGTCCAGCCTGGAAGATTACAGGATCACCAATCGCGGCGGAAAAGGCGTAAAAACCATCTCTATTACGGAAAAAACTGGTAAATTAGTATCGATAAAGAACGTTTCAGATGAAGATGATCTGATGATCATCAATAAATCCGGAATAGCTATCAGGATGGCGGTTAAGGATCTCAGGGTAATGGGTCGGGCCACACAGGGCGTCAGACTTATCAACCTCAAAAATGGCGATTCGATCGCGGCTGTTGCAAAGGTCATGCATGATGAGGATGAGGTTGCTGATCTGGAAAATCCTGGAAATGAGTTAGATGAAAATGATGGCACAACAATTGATAATACCTCTTCGGATAATTAATACATAACATTAACAAATAAAAAGAACAGAAATGAAAAAACATGTTATAATGGTTTTGGCTCTTTTGATCAGTGCGTTTGCCATCGCACAGAAAAAAGAGATCAAAGAAGCCGAGAAAGCCATTAAAAGCAATGATTTTGCATCTGCAAAATCAGCATTGAGTGCGGCTGAAGGGATGATATCGGCCATGGATTCTAAGTCGCTGGCGAAATTCTATTTCCTCAAGGGCCAGGCCTATTATGCAAACGGAACCGGAAATGATGATGACGTTACAACTGCTCTTGAAAGTTTCAAGAAATTAACGGAGACAGAGTCTAAATCGGGGAAAATGGTTTATTCGCCCAAAGCTGATGAGATGAAGGTATCTATGAGTAATAGTTTCTTAGATAAGGCACAAACCGCCCTTAACAGGAAAGATCATGGATCATCTTACAAAAACTTTGAACGTGCGTATCGCACATCCTTGAGCGATACCTTGTATTTGTATAATGCGGCTTTATTAGCAACATCCAGTCAGAATTACGGTGATGCATTGAAGTTATATGATGAGTTGATGACGATGGGTTATACGGGAATCGCGATGGAATACCGGGCAACCGAAGTTGAAACAGGTGAGGAACAAGTGTTTCCCAGCCAGACCATGCGCGATATTTCAGTAAAAGCCGGAACGCATAACAAATCCAGAAACATAAAAACCGATTCTAAAGTCGGAGAGATAGCGAAAAATATCGCTTTGATATATATCGAGCAGGGAGAGACTGATAAGGCGCTCGCCGCCATTGAGGATGCTAAAAAAACAAACCCAGATGATTTCAACCTGTTGTTATCAGAGGCCAATGTGCGTTATAAATTGGGAGAGACCGATAAGTACAAAGAATTGATCTCTGAGGCGCTTGAGATTGAACCTAATAATGTCGATCTGCATTTCAATCTTGGTGTTGTTGCAGCAGATCAGGGTAATTATGAAGAGGCGAAAAAGCACTATGATAAAGCGATAGAAACCGATGGCACCTATGTGCGTGCATACATGAATACCGCTGCGTTGATCCTCGGACAGGAGCAGACTATAATTGACGAAATGAACAGTCTGGGTACTTCGGCCGCCGATGATAAGAAGTATGAAGAACTTCAGGAAACAAGAATGCAACTTTACCGCGATGCTGTCCCTTACCTGACCAAGGTCATGGAATTTGAACCTGATAATATCAATGCTGCCAAAACACTGATGAATATATACAGTGTTCTTGGAGATACGCCAAATTACAAAGCGATCCAGGCTAAGGTGGATGAGCTTGAATCAGGGGGTGAATAATAAAGATATGACTACAAATAAAAAAGCCATTCAGAAATGAATGGCTTTTTTCATATGATCTTTTTAATCACGCGAAGCTTGTGGGTGTGTTTGCGCTTTTCTTTATTATGGATGCCGGTTTGATCCAGGCGATCGATGCGAACTTTTCCGTGGGCATGAATGATATGATGATTTTTGAGAATAATGCCAACATGAATGATCTCACCTTCACCGTTGTCGAAAAAGGCGAGGTCGCCCGGTTCTGTTTCCTCTATAAAACTCAAAACCTCTCCCTGGCCAGCTTGTTCCGAGGCATCTCGTAAAAGATGGTATCCGTTTATTTTATACACCATTTGTGTGAATCCGGAACAATCTATTCCAAAAGGGGTTTTTCCACCCCAGAGGTAAGGCGAATTAAGGAATAGCAGGGCAGTCTCAACCAGCCGTTCCTTGGGCTGCTTTCCATATATAATTGCACCATCATGACTGTGATCCAAAATTGCTAGGCCATTTAATGCTGAACCCATGGGAATCGGATAAAGATGATTATCGCTGTCACTTACAAATTCAACCATATCGGCTGAGTAGATAGGATCATCCGATTCAAGCGCCTTGTATGCCTCCTTCGATATCGCCTGATATTGTTTGTTATCTATCCATCCCTGGTAGTTATCGTAGGCGATCCTGATATGACTCCATTTCTTCCGGCTCTCCAGTATCCTGAAATGATCGCCGTACAATAATTGAGTGACCATTTCACTCGAATCTGAAGGTTCAGAACGAACGGGAACGATACTTAAGTGAGAAATTCCGAAGGGCATTTATAACCGGGATTAGCGTTCCAAAATCATGGCTGAAGCACCGCCGCCGCCATTGCAAATAGCTGCCGCTCCTGTGTTGAGATCCCTTTGATTCATAATATGGATAAGGGTCACCAGAATCCTGGCACCGGAACAACCCAGTGGATGTCCTAATGATACCGCACCTCCGTTAATGTTTACCTGGTCTTCTGAAAGGCCCAATAGTTTCATATTAGCCAAACCAACAACAGAAAAGGCTTCATTAAACTCGAATACATCTATATTCCCAATCGGGATTCCGGCTTTATCCAGTGCCTTTGGTAAGGCTTTTGCCGGGGCAGTTGTAAACCATTTGGGTTCCTGCGCAGCATCAGCATAACTCTTCACAACAGCCAAAGGTTTCAGATTTAATTCTTCGGCTTTTTCACGGCTCATCAAAACGAGGGCTGCAGCACCGTCGTTAATTGTGGATGCATTGGCAGCGGTCACCGTGCCATCAGGAGAAAAAGCAGGACGAAGATTAGGGATCTTGTCCATCTTTACTTTTGTATATTCTTCATCCCGTTCTACAGAGATGTCTTCTCCACGACGCTGCGGAACCTTTACCGG
>JABDPL010000291.1 GCA_013042825.1 Flavobacteriaceae bacterium
CCAAGGACCTTCCACGAAATTTTATGATAGAAGTAGAACAATGCAGCTGATAATACCAGTAAAGGAATTGAATTATGGTAGAGGTGCTCCATGTCACTATGAATAAACGGACTGAACACGATCCCACGCAAGCCTGTAAAGGTACGCGGATAAATGCCCCAGTGATTAAAATCAAAACCAAATCGGACTTCAAACCAGAAAACTATCCAAATCGTCAAGACGAATAGGATGGGAAACCCGACAACACCGGTCGAAAATTTAAACTGTTCCTCCTGCATATCTGGCTAAAGATATCAAATAGTTAACCAAGATGTTTTTTTATGATAAATTGTCAGTGTAGACTTTCGAAATCACGTAATTTTATGATATGAGCACACCCTTAGCCGAGCGTATGAGACCAAAAAGCCTGGACGGTTTTATCAGCCAGAAGCATCTGGTAGGACCTGAAGGAGCGCTTATAAATTCGATTAGACAGGGTTTGATTCCCTCGATGATACTATGGGGTCCTCCGGGAACCGGGAAAACCACGCTGGCACAGATCATTTCCGAAGAAACACAAAGGCCGTATTATACCTTGAGTGCAATAAGCTCGGGGGTGAAAGATGTTCGTGATGTCATTGACAAGGCCAAGCAGAGCGGTGGTTTGTTTACAACAAAGAACCCCATATTATTCATTGATGAGATACACCGTTTCAGCAAATCCCAACAGGATTCGTTACTTCAGGCGGTTGAAAAGGGATGGATCACCCTTATAGGTGCTACCACCGAAAATCCGAGTTTTGAGGTTATCCCCGCCTTGCTTTCGAGGTGCCAGGTTTATGTATTGAACGCCTTCGGAAAGGACGATCTTGAGACCTTACTAGAACGAGCGATTCTTGAGGATACTGAAATTCAGAAGAAGTCCATCAAACTGGTTGAAACTGAAGCCCTGCTGAGATTATCAGGCGGTGATGCCCGTAAATTGCTCAACATGTTTGAACTCATCGTCAACGCGCACGACACTGATACCATATCGGTAACAAATGCTGTTGTTCTTCAACATATTCAAAACAACACCGTATTATATGATAAAACCGGTGAACAACATTACGACATTATTTCAGCTTTTATCAAATCTATCCGCGGATCCGACCCCAATGCGGCGGTGTATTGGCTCGCCCGCATGATAGAAGGCGGTGAAGATTTAAAGTTTATAGCAAGACGTTTGCTCATCCTGGCGAGTGAAGATATAGGCAATGCGAATCCGAATGCCCTTGTCCTGGCCAACAGCACCTTCCAGGCCGTAAGCGTGATCGGTTATCCCGAATCCCGGATTATTCTTAGTCAGTGTGCTACATATCTGGCCTGCTCCCCAAAGAGCAATGCTTCATATAAGGCTATTGGGAAGGCCCAGCAGGCCATCAAACAAACCGGTGACCTGAGTGTACCATTATCCATTAGGAATGCCCCCACCAAACTTATGAAAGAGTTGGGATATGGCGATGAATATCAATATGCCCATGATTATGAAGGCAACTTCGTTGTGCATGATTTCCTTCCGGAAGAACTTCAGAGTACTAAATTCTATGAGCCGGGTGACAATCCCAGGGAGAATGCCTTACGCGATTATCTAAAAAAACGCTGGAAGGACAAGTACGACTATTAGAATTTCAGGTCGATTTGAGTAATAAGCTGCTCACCGTCACCGGTTTCCGACAGGAACCATTTACCCGATTCCTTATACACCACTGCATTTTTATCCTTTACCAAAAACAGGTCCTTTCTGCCTGAGGGCAGCAGGATCATAACGGTTTTTCCTTCGGAATCTGTTATGGCTATTTCCGATGAATCGGCCTGCTCGCCGGCATAATAAACGGGTGTTTTAGCTGTTGAGATCGTATTATCAGCAACATCCTTACCTTTTTTTAGTTGGGGTTCCTGATTGGCTTCCTGAATAACTTCTTCTTTAACAGCCTCTTTCTTTTTGAGTTCAGAAATTTCAGCTTTGAGCAGGGCGATCTCCGCTTCGCTATCTTCCGATTTTTCTGATGCGGGAGACGATTTACTCATATCGGTTACACGTTCACTGGGGATATACCTGTAACCAAGGTCTGCGAAGTTCTCGAAGGCCTTTCTAATAGACAAATCATATGCCCGGTCGAATTCCTTTACGCGGGTTATCCCTTCCGGGGAAACATATATCGTATTGTTCTGACAGTCGGTTAAGGTCACCATTGCTTTGGTTCGCAGAGCCCCTTTAACTTTTACTTCCGAAGTCAGGGCAAGGCAATAATTGGAGATGAGGTCATCGGGCAGTGTCTCCCCCTCGATAATGGCATTAAAACCATACTTATTGAAGAGATATTTCACCATTCGATTTAAATTATACTCATCAGGTTCATTCTGAAAATGAAATTGTTTTTCAACTATAACATATTTATAATCAGATAGTTTCGCCTGAGCCTGAACGCTGCTAAAGCTTAATAAACCAAATACAAGAATACCGAAAAATTGTTTCATAATGTAATCGTTAATGCACTACAAATATAATTGAAGTGTACTATAAATACCGCTTAAGTTCAAGGAGGTTATCAACGGTTTTTATACCGTTCTCAATCTCCGATTTATGATAATTAAAACAAATAACATCAAAGCCAAGATCCATGGCCCCGATTATGTCTGCCTCATAGTTATCACCAATCATGATGCTTTTGCTCACCTCTGCCCTGGCCATGCCAAGAGCATGATTAAAGATTCGGGGGTCGGGCTTTTTGGCACCAACCATTTCCGAATTTGTTACGGTCTGAAAATAGTGATCGATATTGGCCTTGTTCAGTTTGGCTTGTTGCACCTCCTTAAAGCCATTGGTGATAATATGGAGGGTGTATTTTGGTCTGAGGTACTCCAATATTTCCCTGGTACCCTCAAACAAATGATTAAAAGAAGTGAGATTGGCGATATAATCTTCAGAAAGCTTATTGATCAGGCTTGGTTTTATCGTCTTATTCAGGGCCTCGAAGGTATCGCTGAGCCGTTTGAATCTCAGTGAGGGTTTATCGATCTTATTCTCACGATATAATTTCCAGTACGCGAGGTTTAAAGGCTCATAAATAGTGAGAAAAGCATTGAGATCTATCCGGATATCATTCATGTGGAATATCTTCTCGAAAGTCAGTGCAGAATTCTTGTCGAAATCCCATAGGGTGTGATCGAGATCGAAAAATATATGATCTAAATTATTGCTTTTCATGTTCTGAATCTAAAATTAAGTTAAACAGGTCTCTGAATCCATTCCAACGGTCATCATCGCTAAAGGAATAATTATGAAAAACAGGAATAAAGGTACCTCTAACATTTCGCACCTCATCGATCACAGCCTGAAGGGCCTCCTTTTTATCAAGAAGGGAACTGAACTTTAAAAGAGAATGATCGAGAACCTGATACGGATAAATCACAAGCGGGGTTTGAATTTCATAATCGATATCATAAAACAGGAAAGGGGTACATGTTCCTGCTCTAAACCCCGTATAATTCACATAGCCCATGGTGTAATCTTCCCTGACCTCCAGTTCGATCAGATTTCTGTAGGTATAAGGTAAACTGAGTTTTGAAAATGAATTCCTCGAGATCTCAAGAGATGTATTTATTACCGATTCCATGCGTGTCTTTTCTCTCTTCAGTATGGAAAAATCTGTCAAGGCAAAATACGAAACCTTCAATCCGACTTTACAATAATCGGAAACGCTTTTGATAAGTGAAATAAACTTCTTGCGGTTAATACTGATATTCTTGTCGTAGGTGGAAAAACTGCCAATCAGGAAGAATACACGAAACTTTTCCCTGGCCTTTTTTTGTTTATTGATTATCCAGCTAAAGGTATCGTATGGATCCTTCTTGAATCGCATGAGTACGAGATAGCGCTGATATAATCGCCGGAATTTAAAACGTATTATATCGTTAATTGTGCCGCCCCAGGTGCGTAATATACCCTTTTGAATAAAATAAAAGGCCATAGGCACATCGATTACCGGCCTGATCCTGTAGACCCTGTCCTCAAACGTATAGTTGGGGAATTTTCGCTGAAGTGCGTCCCGGAATTTAAACGCCCAGATATCGACAACGGGCTGATGCAAAAAATCATGTTTATACGCCAGACTGTCCTCTGCATTGAACCTTCCGAACTCATCCTTTACATGGGGAAGATATTCCTCATAGCGACTCATCAAATAAAAAGCAGCGGCAAAAATATCGAAGGGAATACTGCTTTTATCACCGCTTGAGAAAAAGCACTTGGTTTCGCCCCATGGCTGTACGGCAATGTCAATATCGGTCAACCCCTGCTCAAAAAGCAGGCGATGACTTCTGATGTGAAATTCTTTGCCCAGTGGATTCATGGTGTAAGACATCTTCAAACTGTCGTGGGCGACAAAAACCTCAACTTTAGTAGTGAATTTGACCTCCAGCTGCAATATCCTAGAACATATGTGCTTTACTATAAACTTGAGCCTGGGAGATATGTTATGGGTATATACTAATAACATTAAAGGATCGCTTCATCCGCAAAGCTAAAATAAGCCTTTTCTGTTATGATAACATGATCGAGCACCCTTAAATCAAGACTTTCACAGGCCTTTTTCATTTTGTCTGTAAGTTGTTTGTCTGAAGCGCTTGGCTTTAATGCTCCTGAGGGGTGATTATGCGCCAATATAAGAGCTGTTGCATTTCTTTCTAAGGCGGTTTTCAGAACCAGTCTGATATCAACCAACGTACCGG
>JABDPL010000152.1 GCA_013042825.1 Flavobacteriaceae bacterium
ATATAAAACATGACCGCGCCAACTACAAGCATCTTCAGAATATCGCTAAATATCATGAATAGGCCCTGTCCGAAAATATCGGCTATTCGTTCCATGTCGGTCACCGTTCTCGTAATAAGCACACCCACCGATGACTTGTCATAATATTTCATTTTGAAGTCCAGGATACGCTTGAAAAGTTTTACCCGTATATCACGGACCACCGACTGACCCAGCCAGCTGGCGTAATAGATAAACAACAGGTTGCAAACCACCTCCAGAACCAGTAAAATTAGCATAACAACTATGTAAAACATAAAGCCTTCATAGTCTTTATTCGCAATATTGTTGTCAATGGCCTGCTGAAGAACATATGGCCTTGCCGCTCCAAATACCGACAATCCCACAACCGTTATGAACGATACTGTAAATATCAATCGGTACGGACTGATAAAAGTCAGCAGTCGCTTAAACAAGCTTAGATCGAATACGCTTTCTTTGGTTTGACTCATTTTAACTTTATGGATTTAGGGTATTCCACCTGAACAAGGTATAGACCATGAGCAGGAACAGAGGCTCCTGCCTGGCTCCTGTCTTTAGATTTGATCACGTTTTCCAAGCCTTCAATACTCATCTTACCCAAGCCTACCTCGATTAAGGTACCAACGATAGCTCTGACCATATTCCTTAGAAAACGATCAGCCCTGATGGTAAAAACCAACTCATCATCCTGCTTTCGCCAATCGGCCTGTTTGATATGACAAGTATACGTTTTTACGTCTGATTTAGTTCGAGAAAAGCATTGAAAATCCTTATGGTTGAGCAAAACCTTTGATCCTGTATTCATTTTGTCAAGATCGAGCCGGGTCTTAAAACAATAGGCTTCATCAACCGTAAACGCATTCTTACTGGTGCTGATCCTGTATTTGTATGTCCTGGAAATAGCATCAAAGCGTGCGTGGCATTCGTCCTTTACCCGAAATATATCATGTATGACGATATCATTAGGTAAGAATGAATTAAGCTTGTAAATGAGATCTTCAATATTGATGATTTCCCCCCAATCGAAATGAGCAATCATCTGCAAGGCATGCACACCCGTATCTGTACGTCCGGCACCAACCAGGTTTACGGTTTTACCCATAAGCGTGCTGAATGCATGCTCGAGGACTTCTTGAACCGTGACGGCATTGGGTTGATTCTGCCAGCCATGATAAGCTTTTCCATTATATGATAACTCGACGAAATATCTCAAATGAAATCAATACTTTTGATGAGCTGCAAAGATAATTGAAAAATCAGGTCAAACGTCCGTATTAACATTTCCATATGACCCGTATTCTTCTTATTTCCGACACCCATGGATATATTGGTGAAGACATCTTAAAATATGCCAAGCAAGCTGATGAAGTATGGCATGCGGGAGATATCGGCGACCTCAGGGTAACCGACGCTATTAAAAATATCACAGTTGTAAAAGCAGTACATGGAAATATAGATAGCGCCCTGGCCAGAGCAGAATTTCCTGAAAATCTGCGGTTTAATTGTGAGGCTGTCGATGTCTGGATCACCCATATTGGCGGTTACCCCGGACGATACGACCGCAAGCTAAGGGATAAAATAAAATCTTCGCCCCCTGACCTGTTTATTAGCGGGCACTCTCATATCCTGAAGGTCATGCCCGATAAAAAACTCGACCTTCTGCATATGAATCCCGGTGCTATCGGGAAACACGGGTTTCATAGAGTACGAACCATGTTGCGATTCGAGATAGACGGAAAAGACATCAGGAATTTAGAGGTTATCGAATATAAGAGATAATAAAAAAAGCCCGGATATACCGGGCTTTTACGCACTAATACTACTAAGATGATAGGTTTATCTAAGCCGATCTACAGATTTTACGAGATCTTCATCCTTTTTAATCGCCCTATTGGCAAGGGCTAGAAAAACGATAGAAAAAACAGGAAGAATAATCCCAATACCTTTCTCAGAAACTTCCGTTTCTCCAGATAAATTTAGAGACCAATACACAAATAATCCTAGTAAAATTAAGTTTAATATGATGTTGAGCCGTCCGAGGACGAACTGCAATTTTCTATTCTTAAACATGAAAATAGACCATAAGGCCAAACCGGCAGATGCGAGAAAAAGACCGAGAAATAATAGCTCATCTTTTGCGAAGAACAGCACATCCTCAACGGTTTTCCAAAGATTGAAAGCAAAGCTTAAACCCCCTGAAATACCAGCAGTAAGCAATAGATATATAGTTTGAATACGCTGTATCATGATTTCGGATGACAAAAATAGAAGTTTCTTTTTTAATTCAAATATTAATAATTGAAAATAAAATCGTATTATTGCAGTGCAAAGCCACCTACTTTACACTTCGGCCTTGCAATCTTCTGAAATAACGACACTATTTTTCCACGATTCTCCACAAGGAAACCACGGGTTAATTTAGTTCAAGAGTATAAACTTAGTCATTTCATAATGTTTGAAATCTCAGATTTAAAAAACAAAAAGCTGCCAGAGCTGCAGGACATCGCAAAACAATTGAAAATCTCTAAATATAGATCCATGAAAAAGCTGGATCTGGTTTATAAGATCCTTGATTTTCAAGCGGCTAATCCCTCTCAGGTCATTGTGGGCAATAATGAGCCCAAAGCGCAAGAAACCGCTAAACCGGACAAAACACGCGCACCGCGACAGAAAAAAGAACCGGAAAGAGGATCCCGCCAAAAAGATCAGGCTCCAAAAAAACAAGCTGCCGGTCAAAAACAACCCCGGCAACACTCGAAAGGAGCGGATACCGCTCATGACAAAAGTGGTGCTCAGAAACAACATAATAAGCACCAGGGCGACAAAAATAAACCCGTTAAACGCGAGCACAGGAGCCAGCGCGATTCTAAGAAGCATGATCAGAACGGCAACAAGGATACACGAAACAGGTATCGTGAACCCGACTACGAATTCGATGCCATAATTGAAAGCGAGGGTGTGCTTGACATCATGAGTGATGGCTACGGATTCTTGAGATCGTCAGATTATAATTACCTCTCCTCACCAGATGATATTTATGTATCTCAATCTCAAATTCGTTTATTCGGATTGAAGACCGGAGATACCGTTCTGGGAAATGTGCGTCCACCCAAAGAAGGTGAAAAGTACTTTCCGTTGATCAAAGTGAATAAGATCAACGGACTTGATCCCTCAATTGTCAGGGACCGGGTGTCATTTGAACATCTTACGCCATTATTTCCTGAGGTAAAATTCATGCTGGCGGAAAAGCAAAGTACGATCTCTACACGAATAATGGATCTGTTCTGTCCGCTTGGAAAAGGGCAACGTGGAATGATCGTTTCCCAGCCAAAAACCGGTAAGACCATGCTCCTGAAAGATGTTGCGAACGCTATTGCCG
>JABDPL010000294.1 GCA_013042825.1 Flavobacteriaceae bacterium
CCAAAGTACAGGGCAACTAATAAGAGAATCTCAACTGGTGTCATTAAAATGGTGTTGGCTGATCAAATTACCGATTAATATTTTCAATTACCAAATTTGACATTTCATAGGAGTAAGCGGCATGGCTTCTCGAAGAAATAATCGTAAATTCGCGAACATGGAATTTTCATCGAAATTACTCCAACAGGCCGTTGATGAAATGGCACAGCTTCCGGGTATCGGCAAACGAACCGCCCTGAGGTTGGTGCTTCATTTGTTGAGGCGTCCCAAGGAACAAACCGAACTATTAACGAATGCGCTTTCAGAGCTGAGAAATTCCATTAAGCACTGTTCAATTTGTCATAATATCAGCGATCATGATACCTGTGAGATATGCATGAACAGGAACAGGGATAAGAGCCTGATCTGTGTTGTTGAAGATATTCGTGATGTTATGGCCATTGAGGACACAGGATCTTTTAATGGGTTGTATCATGTGCTTGGCGGTATAATTTCACCCATGGATGGTGTTGGTCCGGGAGACCTGACAGTCTCATCCCTGGTAAAACGGGTAGAGAGTGGTGATATCAAGGAATTGATCTTCGCCCTGAGCTCGACCATGGAAGGCGATACTACTAATTTCTATATTTACAAGCAGTTGAAATCATTTGATATTAAAACCACGACTATTGCCAGGGGAATTTCTGTTGGCGATGAACTGGAATATGCCGATGAGATCACGCTGGGACGGAGTATTACTAATCGTATACCGTTCGAATCCTCACTAAAATCCTGATCTTAATTGACCCTCTCTGTTGTTATATTGAATTACAACGTTCGTTATTTTCTCGAACTCTGTTTGAGTAGCGTGATGGAAGCGATTAAGGGTGTTGATGCCGAGATCATTGTGGTAGACAATAATTCCACCGATGATAGTTGTGAGATGGTCAGTAAAAAATTCCCTGATGTAAATCTTATTCGGAATTCGGAGAACTTCGGTTTTTCCAAAGGGAACAATATAGGGGTTCAGAAGGCCAGGGGCGAGTATCTCTGTATCTTGAACCCGGATACCATTGTGGGTGAGGAGCTGTTCAAAGATGTTCTTGAATTCATGGAATCCAGGGAAGATCTGGGCGCTATGGGTTGCAGGCTTATCGATGGCCGGGGAGTCTATCTTCCGGAAAGCAAGCGCAATATACCTACACCTGGAGTCGCATTTCGGAAGCTGTTGGGTTGGGAGAAGAGTTATTATGCTACCCATATAGAAGAGCTGGAAACCGCCGCGGTAGATATTCTGGTTGGTGCTTTTATGTGTATCAAGCGATCGGTTTACCGCGATACCGGTGGTTTTGATGAATCCTATTTTATGTATGGGGAGGATATTGATCTGTCCTACAGCCTGCTTCAAAAGGGGTTTTCCAATTATTACTTCGGAAAAACGACCTTGATTCATTTCAAAGGGGAGAGCACAAGTAAAGATGCGAATTACCGCGAACGTTTCTATGGCGCGATGTACATCTTTTTCAAAAAATATTTCAAATCAAACATCATATTCCGATTCCTTGTATGGATCGGATTAAAGATGGCGTCGCTGCGGGTTAAACAATCGGATAAACCTGTTCAGGCTGATGAACACTTGTTTTATATAGGAGCAATAATACCCGATTGCATCGCTGATCGATTTGGTGATAAGGTTTCCGTTATATCGGCTTCGATTCAACCCGAACCCGGATCAACCGTGATTCTGGACCCGGCTAATCTCAAATTCAAGGCAATTATCGATTATCTTGATAAACATCATGATATTCCCGGGATAAGATTTCTGATTCGCCTGAAAAACGACGATGTACTCATTGGAAGTCATCACCGCAGTAGTCGCGGAGAAGTGATTTTTTGCGGTTGATTATTTTGAATGAATCATAAGCCATTCTTGCTTTTTTCATTAATTTTGCAACCACAAACCTAAGAATAGCAATTTTATTATCAATATGGCAAAATTTGAGCTGAAACTGCCGAAAATGGGTGAAAGCGTGGCTGAAGCCACAATCACAAGCTGGTTAAAGGAGGTTGGGGAGTCCATAGAACTGGATGAACCAATACTGGAGATAGCAACAGATAAAGTTGACAGTGAGGTACCCAGTGAGGTTGAAGGTGTATTGCTTGAACGTCGGTTTGATGTTGACGATGTGGTAGAGGTCGGACAAGTTTTGGCTGTTATTGAGATCGATGGTGACGAGGTTTCCGAACAGAAAAGTGAAGAGCAACATACTCAGGAGGAGGTCATTGCTGAAATGCCTGAAGTAGCTGAGATAGAGACAAGCGTCAACCAGGTTTTGGAGCAGGTTGCCGCTCCCGTATCGACCGAAGGCCGGTTTTATTCGCCACTGGTAAGAAATATAGCAAAGGAAGAAGGCATCAGTCAAAATGAACTGGATGCCATTCCAGGAACAGGCAAGGAGGGCCGTGTGACCAAAAATGATATCCTGGCCTATCTGGGAGCCAGAAAGCCAGGGGATACCAGCCCGGCACCGGTGGAAACACCTGCGGTTTCCAATGCCAAAGATATACCGGCCAGTCCGGTCACAGCAGCAGCTCCTGCCACAATAGTCAGTGGGGAAGATGAGATCATTGAAATGACCCGTATGGGTAAGCTTATCGCAAAGCATATGATCGATTCTGTGCAGACATCGGCTCATGTGCAATCCTTTATCGAAGCTGACGTTACCAAGGTGTGGAACTGGCGAAACAGGGTAAGAGAAAGCTTTAAACAGCGCGAAGGTGAGAATCTGACTTTCACGCCCATATTCATGGAAGCCGTGGCAAAGGCATTGCGTGAATTTCCTATGTTGAATATATCGGTTGACGGCGACAAGATCATCCTAAAGAAAAATATAAACCTGGGCATGGCCACAGCTCTGGCTGATGGCAACCTGATCGTGCCGGTAATCAAAAACGCCGACCAGCTTAACCTGGTAGGGATGGCGAAGCAGGTCAACGACCTGGCCTTACGCGCCCGCACCGGAAAACTCAATCCGGACGACATTCAGGACGGCACCTATACGGTGACCAATGTTGGAACTTTTGGAAGCATTATGGGTACACCTATAATCAATCAACCACAGGTAGGCATCCTGGCTCTTGGAGCTATCAGGAAGGTACCGGCGGTGATTGAAACCTCAGAAGGCGATTTTATAGGTATTCGATACCGGATGTTCATGTCGCATTCCTATGATCACCGCGTCGTTAACGGCGCCCTCGGCGGACAATTTGTAAAGGCTGTTAAAGACTACCTTGAGGCC
>JABDPL010000300.1 GCA_013042825.1 Flavobacteriaceae bacterium
CTCGAACGCACCAACGTTCAAATAGGTTCGGGTAACTTTGATGAAAGCTTTTCAGCCAACGGGGAAATAATAAAGTTCGATGGATTCCTGAAGGTTTATCTCGAAGGAACCGACGATGAAGATACCGAACAGCAGGGTATGCTTCCTGATTTAAAGGTGGGGCAAACCTTGTTCAACTCATTTATAAACGCAACCCAGCGTTACAGCCGGCCACCATACAGATATACCGAGGCGTCTCTGGTCAAGAAACTGGAAGAACTCGGTATCGGACGTCCATCGACCTATGCGCCAACTATTTCCACCATTCAAAACAGGGGATATGTTGAAAAAGGCACTGTTGAGGGTACAAACCGCAATTATATACAGCTGACATTAAGTGATGATAAGATCTCTGAAAAAACACGATCCGAAAAAGTTGGTTCCGATAAAGGTAAACTTGTTCCGACCGACATTGGGTTTATAGTAACCGATTTCCTGGTCAATCATTTTGAGAGCATCATGGATTACAATTTTACGGCCAGTGTTGAGGAGGAATTTGATGATATAGCTGAGGGAAGGGAGAATTGGACCGATATGATGCGATCGTTCTACAAGGTATTCCACCCGCAGGTTGAAGATGTCAAGGAGCATGCCGAAAGGGAATCAGGTGAACGTGTGCTCGGAACCGATCCTGAAACCGGAAGACAGGTGAGTGTGAAACTGGGGAAATTCGGACCTATGGTGCAAATCGGAACCGTTGAAGACGAAGAAAAACCGCTATTCGCCAGCCTTACTCCGAATCAACAACTCAATACGATCACCTATGAAGAGGCTATGGATCTTTTTAAGCTTCCGAAGCAATTGGGAACCTATGAGGGCGAATCTGTTGAGGTAAACAATGGCAGATATGGCCCATACGTCAGGCATGGCAAGAAGTTTATTTCCTTACCTGCCGGACGCAGTCCTCTTGCCGTAGATCTTGAGGAAGCCGTCGCTTTGATCGTGGAAAAACAAAAAGCTGATGCGCCTATATATCATTATCAGGAATTACCGGTTGTAAAAGGCAAGGGCAGGTTCGGGCCATTTATTAAATGGAACAACCAGTTTATCAATGTGGGCAAGAAATATGACTGGGATAATTTGACCGAAGATGATATCGTTGAGTTGATCGAGACCAAACTCAGAAAAGACAGGGAAAAACTCATACACAACTGGGAGTCGGCCGGTGTGCGTGTTGAAAAAGCGCGTTGGGGGCGACACCATATTAAAAAGGGCAAGGTTAAGGTGGAACTCGATAAGTCGGTTGATGTTTCGGAAATGACCTTGGAGGAGGCAGAAGAACTTCTCGAAAAACTCGGCCCTAAAAAGAAAGCGAGAAAACCAAGGTCTAAAAGCAAGAAAACCTAATGATGAATTTCAGTTTCCTCTCAGCAGTTCCGGATCGGGTGGTCGCCCATAACGAACTATTGTCGGCACAGGCCTTAGGGAAACGGATCAAGCTTCATACATCTCAATTCGGTGTACCAGACCTGGAAGATGTAAAGATTGCTATCCTCGGTGTACCTGAATATCGCAAAGATGTAGATTACCTCGGTCAGGAATCCAGTTTCGAAGAAATCCGGAAAACCCTCTATCAGTTATATCCCGGCAACTGGGCCTATAATTTGGCCGATCTGGGTGATATTATTCCCGGTGAAACGGTTGAAGATACCTATTTCGCTTTGCAGAGTACTATTCATGATCTCTTGAAACTTCACGTTATCCCATTGGTTTTAGGGGGTAGCCAGGATCTTACATATCCGCTGTACCGGGCCTATGACGATGTTATCCCGATGATAAATATCGTGAATATAGACAGCAACTTCGACCTGGGGGATTCCACCAAGCCCATCAGTAACCGGAGTTTTCTGGGAAAGGTGATCATGGAAAAACCATATAACCTGTTCAATTATGCCACAATAGGTTATCAAACCTATTTTAATTCACAGGATGAGATCGACCTTATGGAGAAATTGTTTTTTGAAGCTTATCGGCTGGGTGAAGTAAGCGCGAATCTTTCCGCCGTTGAACCGGTATTGCGGGATGCGAACATCGTAAGCCTTGACCTTAAAAGTGTACGATCCTCAGAACTAAGTGACAAGCAGCGCTTTTCACCAAACGGATTTGACGGTAAGGAAATTTGTACCATCGCAAGATACGCCGGTATAAGCAATAAGGTATCCTCTTTCGGAATCTTCGAATACAAATCATCTCCTAATGACGATATGACCGCCATGCTTATCGCTCAAATAATTTGGTATTTCATCGAAGGGGTCAACTGTCGCGTTATGGACGATGATTTTGAGTTGGAGAAGCACTTTCAGAAGTTCACCGTATTGGCCGATAACAGTGAACTTATCTTTGTTAAAAGCAAGAAGACCGGGCGATGGTGGATAGAGATACCATTTTTGTCGCATGTTAATAATAAATTAAAACGGCACGCGTTATTACCATGCATGCATGAAGATTATGTTGATGCTACTAAGGGCAAGATTCCCGAAAGATGGTTTAAGGCCTTTAAAAAAAACAGTATTTAGTCAGTCACAATTACCGTAAAATCATCGATGAAATGCATTTTTTTAGGATAAAATGCAATTTTTTCATCTTAAAAGTTGTTTTTTTGGAAAATAAGAAATATGTTTGGACCCTTGAAAATAACAAATCACATTATTTAACCTCGAGTTTATGTATATGAAAAAGTTTGTTTTATTCACCGCTGTTCTAGCCTTATTAGCCAGTTGTGGCTCCGGAGACCGGGGTCAATTGGTTGGAGTAAAAGGAAAAAAATGGCATCCGGAAAAGCCTTATGGGATGGAACTCGTCCCAGGTGGGGCCTACATCATGGGTAAGTCTGATGATGACTTAGCCGGTGTTCAGAACGCACCAACTAAAACGGTAACCGTTCGTGCATTTTATATGGATGAGACTGAGATCACCAATAGCGAATACCGACAGTTCGTTAATTGGGTACGTGATTCTACTATCAGAACGAAGTTGGCCATTCTGGCTGACGAGATGGGTTTAACACCCGGAGATGGTGGATCAGGTGAATACGCATTTAAGGATGCTGATACCGCTGACTTGAGTGTGTACGAAAAATATATGTTGGATAACTATAGTGGTCTGGGTCCAACAGGCTACGAAGGTCGTAAACTCAATAAAGACGTTGATTTGATCTTTGATACCAACGAATACCCCGATGAATACTATGCAGAGGTCATGGATACCATGTACCTTCCAATTGAGGAATCATATAATGGACAGAGAACCTGGGATGTTTCCAAATTTAAGTTCCAATACAGATATATGGACCTTCAAACGGCGGCCAAGTATAAAGAACTTAGCAGAAGCGATGTTACTTTGACTGAAGAAGTTGAGATTTATCCGGACACAACGGTCTGGATCAGGGATTTCTCTTATTCTTACAATGAGCCTATGCACAATGATTACTTCTGGCACGATGCTTACAGTGATTACCCTGTGGTTGGTGTTTCCTGGAAACAGGCAAAAGCGTTTTGCCAATGGAGAACCCTTTACCACAACGCTTACAACAAATCGAGGAAACGTCAGTTCGTGAATTCGTACAGACTTCCATCTGAGGCTGAGTGGGAATATGCCGCTCGCGGCGGATTAGAAGGGGCTACCTTCCCATGGGGAGGTCCGTATGCCAAGAATGACCGTGGTTGTTTTATGGCTAACTTCAAGCCACTTCGTGGAGATTATGCTGCAGATCAGGCCTTATATACGGTCGAAGCCGATGCATATGAACCAAACGATTACAACCTATATAATATGGCAGGTAATGTATCTGAATGGGTGCATTCCTCATACGACCCCAATTCCTACGAGTATTCAGCAACGTTTAATCCTAATGTAAATGACGAAGAAAACGAAAGGAAAGTAGTACGAGGAGGATCTTGGAAAGATGTGGCTTACTTCCTTCAGGTGAGTACCCGTGACTATGAATATGCTGATTCTGCAAGAAGCTATATCGGTTTCCGAACGGTTCAGGATTACATGGGAACAGATATTACTGCCAATGCAGGAGCCCCCGGAACAAATCCGAAAAAGCGACGCAGAAATTAAATAAAACTGAATATACAATACTATTAACTTAACTTAAAACAATTATTATGGCACAATCAAGAGCAGAAAAAAAGTTCATGAATATGGCTTATGGACTTGGAGCATCAATCGTAATTATTGGTGCATTGTTTAAGATCATTCACTTCGAATTAGGACCACTTACAGGTAACGTGATGTTAACCATTGGTCTTGTAACTGAAGCGATCATCTTCGCGATATCGGCATTCGAGTCGGTAGATGATGATTTAGACTGGTCTTTAGTTTATCCTGAATTAGCAGGAGGAAAGAGAAAAGAAAAAGAAGCTTCACCAAAAGATGCCGAGAGCCTACTTTCGAAGAAGCTTGATGAGATGTTAAAAGACGCGAAGATCGACGGTGAACTTATGGCCAGCCTTGGCGATAGCATCAAGAACTTCGAAGGCGCTGCCAAGAATTTAAGTCCGACTGTTGATTCGATCAACGCCACCAAGAAATATGGTGAGGAATTGTCATTGGCTGCTGCTCAGATGGAATCTCTTAACAATCTTTATAAGGTTCAACTGGAAAGCGTTAACAGACAAGCTTCAATCAATGAAGAAGCTATCGAGAATGCTTCCAAGCTTAAAGAGCAAATGCAATCCTTGGCATCTAACCTGTCTTCACTTAACGGTGTTTACGGTGGTATGCTAACGGCCATGACAAGAAACTAATTAGTTTTTTTAACCCAAATCAAATC
>JABDPL010000319.1 GCA_013042825.1 Flavobacteriaceae bacterium
AGCCGGAAATGGATCGATCGATTCAGATTTTCCGGTGACGACAAACAGATGGTATCATTTGGCAGTCACCTTCGACGGCGCTGCCTACACCATGTATATGGACGGTATTGATGTTGGAACTGTTAACGGACCGGTCAATGCACCTGTCGCAGCAGCCGCTAATGTTGAATGTTTGATCGGAGCTGTTGATTCAGCAAACGGTTTTACGAACAACGCTACTAATTTCTATCATGGCTGGATGGACGAGCTGAGCATCTGGAATGTTGCTCTTACACCCGATCAAATCCGGCAGATGATGAACCAGGAGATCGAAGATAACGGTGGTGCGGTAAGAGGAGTTGTTGTGCCTCTCGATGTTCCCGGAATAACCTGGGCAAACCTCGATGGCTACTATCGTATGAATGTTGTCTGTGGTAATTTCTCACCTTATAAAGGAATTGCAGGACGCTTGAGAAACATCAATAGCAGTATGCCGCAAACCGCTCCTATTCCTTATACGTCACGCGTAGATGGCCAGCTATGGGCAACCGACAACACCTGGACGCATTTCGATGTTTGGGATCCGCCTAATAGTCTCGGTATCGATGGAACTACTCCAATTGATTGGAATATTGCTGTTATCTCTCATGATATCGATTCAGGAGATAAGGATATCACCGTACTCGGACTGCTTTCAGATACAGCAGATAAGAAACTGTCTATAACCGATCCGGGTACACCCCAGGATGAAACCAATGATGGCCAGGCACTTCGAATTACCCATTACCTGCTGCTTGATGGAATTATCGATCTCTATGGGGAGGCTCAATTGTTGCAGGATCAAAATAGTGTTCTCGATCCTGTAAGCACCGGAGGATTAGAACGGGATCAACAGGGAACCACCAATCTTTACAATTACAATTATTGGAGCTCACCTGTAAGCGTTTCAAATGGTGTTTCCATCAACAATGATTATTCGGTAGGTGCAGTGCTGCTTGACGGAACAAATAGTGGTAACCCATTAGGCCTGCAATGGACCAGTAGTTATGATGCCAATCCGGCGACGACTCCGATCACTCTCAGCCGACGCTGGCTATGGGTCTATGAGAATTATCCTGAAAATACCTATGCCGATTGGAGATACCTTACAGAGACTGGTACCTTGCCTGTTGGACTGGGCTTCACCTTGAAGGGAAGCGGTGTCGGCGATCCTATTGATGATGTTCAGAATTATGTGTTCAGGGGTTTACCCAATAACGGCGCGATAAGTAACCCGATAACCATCGGAAATCAGGCATTAATTGGGAATCCTTATCCATCTGTCATCTTTGCAGATGAATTTATCAAAGATAATACCTTCAATTTCCCTGGAAGTACGGAAAGTATTGATGGGACTTTATATTACTGGGAGCATTACGAATCTAATTTCACGCATATCCTTGAAGAATATGAAGGTGGCTATGCAACCTATAATCTAACCGGTGGTGTCGGTGCTGTAATGCCAGACCTGATAAGTGGATTAGGCTCATCGACCAAAGAACCCGGAAAATATATACCTGTGGCTCAAGGATTCTTTGTGACCTCGAGTCCGATTGGCGGTACTATCACCTTTTTTAATGATCAAAGGGTATTCGTACGAGAAGCTACCGGTACTTCTGTATTTATGGAGGCCAACAATCAGCAAATGACATTTAATTCAGAACGAGCGCGGGCGGGAACCAGCGAAGAGAGCTCAACCGGAACTCAGGATAGCATTCAACGAATCAGACTTGATTTCATCGCTCCAAATGGCTCTATCAGGCATTTGCTTCTAGGATTTATCCCTGGAAATGCAGCCACCGATGGTTTCGACTATGGTTATGATGCGGCGATGTCTGATAGTTTCCCAAATGATGCCGCCTGGCTCATCGATGGAGAAGAATATGTTATTCAGGGTGTAGGTGATTTCGACAATTCCAAGCAATATCCATTGGCTGTACATGTGACCACTTCAGGTAATATTGGATTCGCACTGGCCGGACTTGAGAATTTTGATATCACGCCCGATATTTTCATATATGATTCCTTGTTCGACACCTATTTCCAGATCGATGATGCAACTAGTTATTCAATGGCTCTCGATCCCGGTGATTATATGGATCGTTTCTTTATAGCATTTGATGCTCAGGGTAATCTTGATCTTGATGAATTCAACAATCTGAACGTGCTATTGAATTATCTTCAAGACTCCAATGAACTCTATCTGTATCATCCGGAGATTCAAAAGATCAATTCGATAGAGATTTTCAACCTCATGGGTCAGGAAATCCTTGTATTCAACAAAGAGGACCTGCTTTATAGCTCAAGTGCTGAAATTCGCATTCCTATTAAAGATATAGCCGAGGGAACCTATGTGGTGAAAGTCAAATCCGATAAAGGAACATTGAATAGAAAGGTTATAATAGCATATTAGATTTGTAAGTTTTATCTGTAGTTATTGTGCTGTTTATCCTTTTTAATTGCGTTTTATGGTCTTTTTTAAAAATTTTGATTAGATTTGTGGCAGGCTCTCAGTTAATAATTTGTCTGAGAGCTTCCCAAATCACATGAGTAAACTGACCTACATCTTCAGCTTTGCTGTTCTGCTAAGTTGGCTATCGACCTCTTATGCACAGGATATCCAGCGTGTACGAATTAATTTTCACTCACCGGCAAATCTCAATCGTGAATTGCTCCTCGGGTTTACTCCGAATAATGAAGCTACCGATGGTTTTGATTATGGTTATGATGGTATGACTGCTGACGATTTTCCGGACGACCTCAACTGGCTGATCGAGGGTCAACGTTGTGTTATACAAGGGGTTGGCATCTTTGATGTGTCAAAACAGTACCCCTTCTGGTTAGGTCTCACCAACTCAGGTACAAGCACTATTTCATTGATTACTTTAGAAAATTTTGAAGAACCCATCGATGTTTATATATATGATAGCTTAAACGAAACTTATACCCTGATCAATGATAGTCCGCTGGACCTCGAATTAATCCCAGACGAATATTCGGCTCGTTATTATATCGCATTTCAGGATCCAGAGGAAAATAATGGCAGTCTAAGCCTGGATACTATACACGAGAATCAGGTTGAACTATCATATTTAAAAGATTCGGAAAGGCTTAAGATTCATTCAAAACCCGGAACCATCATTAAATCAGTATCTGTCTATAATACCCTTGGACAAAAAATTCTCACGTTTAAAGAATCCGACATTCAAGAGTCTACCATAAGAATATCTTCATCAAAATCTCAGGTTTTATTAGTAGAAATCCAGACCAATCTCGGAGTTTTGGTGAAGCGCATTCTGATTTGATACCTTTTCATAATCACTGTATAACTGTTAGCTTGTATATCCTTGACTACCAATATTTTACAATATATGTTAAAATATTGGGCCGTTCATCGACCAAGCTGCATCTTTTCCTATATTTCGACCGATAGTCGACTGGGATTTTTTTTTATCAAAAAAATCGCACCTTTCGTCTAAAATATCGGTATTAAAACAGAGAAATTAGGCTGTTAATGGTCATTTTGTAATTTTTGTTATTGCTATTAATCATAGCCCGACATTATTTGCATAGATTATTAGAGAGTGCAATGAGGCACTCAGAATAATATGCTTAATTTTCCTGTCCCTCAAGGTTAGTTTAAGTCGTAGGTAACCCTTTTAGCTTAGGCAAAAGCAGCCAATGAGACAATTAGTTACATTAACTGCCATTCTATTAACCATCTACTCCGGCCTCTCCCAAACCAACGAGCAGGACAGCCTGACTATTCAACTCGCCTTCCAGGAAGAAAACACCGATAAAGTCGATACGTCAATATTACTTATCAAATCGCTTTACGACTCTGAAGATTATACAAAAGCATTACGCTATATCCAGGAAAGCGAAGAACTCTCATCAAAATTACTGTACAGTAGAGGAAATGCCGAGATAAGATACTACAAAGCCCTTATCTACACGCAAAAGGAAGACTATTATAATGCCCTCGATAACTACACCAAATCCTTAAGTATCTTCGAACAGATCAAGGATTCTCTGGGCATGGCAAAAGTGAATAATAGTTTGGGGCTTATCGAGATCAAACGAGGGAATTACAATCGCGGACTGAATTACGCACTATCGGCTATTACTATTTTCGAGCGAAATAATCTGAGTAAGGAACTTAGCATAGCCTACACTAATCTCGCTGAAGCATATTTTCAAACCGGGCGATATGAAGAAGCCCTTGAGTATAATACAAAGGCTCTCGACCGGTATACCGCTCTTAATAACCTGGACGGAATTAAACTCACAACAAAGAATATTGCTGAACTATACGCCCTGAGGAAGGAACATCGAAAAGCAATTGATTTCTTTGAAACGGCACTCGGACTGCTAGATGAGGACCAGGATGAAGAACTACGGGGAGAGATTCTGCCCAACCTTGGAGAACAATATTTGCTTTTCCGTGAGTTCGATAAGGCTACTCCATATCTCCTGGAAGGCCTGCAATACAATAGGCGGATAAACAACCAGCTCGGTATTTTCAAATCCTTAAATAATCTTGCTAATCTCAACTTGCAATTAAGGAATACCCGGCTCGCCGAATCGCAACTGAATGAAGCGTCATTCATCGCCCAGAACCTGACCAATAATGCTGAACTTCTTAAACACTACAGCATAAGAAAAGCACTGGACTCGACCAAGGGTGATTTTATTAAAGCCTTTAACTGGCAGCGGGAATACTATGAGCTGAAAAACAGGATAGACCGCGAAAATCTGCGGCCAGAAGTTGATGATAGCCCGGAAGTGGTCGGGCCAATAATCGAAGAACCCGTAAAAGAATCTACAGCCACCGAAGAGGAATTGGCCTCAGAGAATAAAATACTTTGGTATGTGATCTACGGACTAGGGGGCTTATTTCTGATATCCCTGATCTTCTCCATTAGCACACTGAACAAAAGAGGAGACCTGAATCGTCAGATCAAATTCCTGATGGACAAGAATAAAGAGTACAAGGTGCAGAATGATGAGTATGTGGAACGTACGGCCCACCTCGAAGAAATGAACCATGTTAAAGATAGGCTGTTTTCTATCGTTTCTCATGATCTCAAAGACTCTATCACCTCGATCAAGGCCTTCCTCGACCTGTTGAAGGAAAACAGCATCTCTGAGCGGGAATTCAATGAACTGATCCCTGAACTAAGTGATAATGCGGATAATGCTTCCGCACTTTTACTCAATCTTCTGAATTGGTCTAAATCGCAAATGCAGAATCTTGAACCCAAGCCGGAAATGATCAATATACAGGAAGTATTCCAGGAAAAACTTCAGCTGATAGACAAAAAGGTCAAGAAAAAACGCATCGTACTCCTGGACGAATCGATCAAGGGATTTGTTTATGCTGATAGAAGCATGGTAGAGATCGTCGTTCAGAATCTGCTCGCTAACGCGGTAAAATTCTCTCGTGTAGGCGACGTCATTACCGTTTCGAACAGGGACAAGAATGGAAACTGCCTGATCTGCATAGAAGATACCGGCGTCGGGATTTCCGAAGAGAATCAAAAGAAGATTTTTGGAACCGGCGGTTTTACCACCCGGGGTACACATGATGAAAAGGGAACCGGATTGGGTCTGTCGATCTGCAAGCAACTGATTGAGATGAATAAGGGCAGGATCTGGGTTGATAGTGAGCTAGGTATGGGCAGTAAGTTCTTTGTTGAGCTGCCTAACTCCGAAGGTTCGCCCTAAAAGACTATCTTAGGCTTATCAATCCGTTTCGGCATCTTGATAGGTCAATTCCTAAAAAACCAATCGAAACTAATTATATCCCTGTCCGTATTACTGGGCTTTTCGGCCTTGGTTTTTTTTGCTACGGAAAACACCTATAACACAATTGAATCTATCTCCGTTTGGGTTCGAGAGGTCTTTGGCCAGTATTACCTGATCCTGGGTTTATTTTGTGTTCTTCTGCTTATAATTCTCGCCATTTCGCCCTTCGGAAGAACCCGGATCGGGAAGTCGGAAGATCGTCCCGAATTCAGTAATTGGTCTTGGGTAGCCATGCTTTACAGCACGGGTATGGGTGCCGGCATATTGCTAAGGGCTGTACAGGAACCCGTGTATATGTATCTCAATCCACCGGTTGAAGTTAAAACCGGAGATAAAATCCTGGCTCTCGAATATACGTTTTACCAATGGGGATTTACAGCATGGGCATTTTATGGCCTGTTTGCCCTTATCATTGGTTTTCATATTTACAGTAGAAACAAACCATCGCTTTCCAGTTCAGCTTTTGATGAAATCTTAAAGAACAGATTTGCTTTGGTTGCCATCGATATCCTGGTAATCGTGACCACGGTTTTCGGGTTGATCGCAGCGATCGGGTTAGGCACAACACAGATCACAGGTGGCATGGAGCATCTAATTTCAAAACCCTTGGGATTCGGAACCGCCGTTTCCTTTACAATTCTTATATGCACCATTGCTTTTGTTTCAGTTTGGAAAGGGATCGATAAGGGCATTAAGCGCATATCAAATATCAATATCGCAGTCGCCTTATTATTGCTCGTATTTGTTTTTTCCCAGGGTAAGATGGCTCAACTCATGTCTGATTTTATGTTTGCGAGCGGTAATTATATTATAGACCTTATCCCCATGAGTCTGGCCCTTGGCAATTTCGATCCGGGAGATGCCTTTCTAACCGACTGGACATATTATTATTGGGCGTTCTGGCTGGCCTGGGCCCCATTCACAGGAATTTTTATCGCCAGGATATCGAAAGGGCGAACCATTAGACAGTTTTTGCTCGGCGTATTGCTCATCCCCTCACTAGGCA
>JABDPL010000321.1 GCA_013042825.1 Flavobacteriaceae bacterium
GTATTAGGCGGTGCACAAGATAATGGTTCTACAGCCGGAGGGACAGGATTTGGGCTACCTGACCTTACAACCCAGGTAATGGTTAATGGGGGTGATGGCGTCTCAGTAGCAATAACGAGGGATCTGGGTTGTCTGACAGGATTTGTCGGATCTCAGGGGGGAAATATTATCAGAGGAAACTGTGATGGTTCTCCTGGAGTTAACATTACGCCCTCTAACTCCCAGAGCCAGTTCGTAACCTATTTCTACCTGGATCCTGATAATAACAATGCCCTTTATTATGCAGGCCTAAATACCTTGTATAAGACAGCCGACGCTTCGAATGTGACTCCATCTATCTGGGATAACCTGGGAGATACGGGCAGCGAACTTGGTGTTACCGATTGGTTTCAAACCTTCTCTACCACCAGAGGCACCTACGATCAGGCAACAAGTTTCCTGCTGATGGGTGGTGATGAAGGGAAGATCTATAAATTGAATGATCCGCAAAATGCCACGAGCCTATCGCAATCTATCGATATCACTCCCCCAACTGCAACTTTAGGGTTTCCTTCAATCGTTACCGGTTTGGCAATACATCCTTCGAATAAGGACATCGTTTTGGCAACCTATTCAAATTATGGGACCGAGAGTATTTTTCTGACCACAAATGCAACCAGTGCAACACCAACCTGGACCCTTGTTGAACGAAATTTATCAGCTTTCTCTATTCGGTCTGCTGCTATCGGCGAAGTGAACGGCGAAGTTTTATATTTTGTAGGTACGGCCAGAGGTCTATTTAGCTCCCCAGACCCAACAACCCAGGACTGGATAAGAGAAGCGCCAAATCAAATCGGATTTGCTCTGGTGAGTTCACTCGCATACAGACCTGCCGATAATCGTTTGCTAATTGGAACTTTTGGAAATGGCATGTATGAAGCTACTATAACCGAAACTTTAAGTCTTGATGATGTTGCATTGATTGAATCTGCAAAACTCTATCCAAATCCAACCTCAGCCGAACTTAATATTAGGGTTGCTGCCAATGTACAGTTGGGTAATAATTATCTAATAAGAAACAGCCTCGGACAGACTATTGATCGCGGTGAATTGAACCACAATAGTTTGAATGTGGCCGCATTGCAGTCCGGTTTGTATTTCATTCAAGTTGAAGTAAATAACAGGTTGATCTCCAAACGATTCATCAAACGATGAGGCCTACAGAAAATAAAAAAAGCCTCCATCAAGGAGGCTTTTTTCTACCCAAAACAAACGCTTTACAAATTCAGTACACCGTTCTCAGCAGCTGCATATTCATTCCATGCGTATGCATCAGCCTGTTCGTCATTGACGTACTCGCCGTCAACTAGATATCTGAATTCATAAGAATTGTCTTTTTCTAAATCAACAGTTCCTTTGAAGGTGCCGTTCTTTAGTTTCTTCAAATTAGTAGCCTTGGTATCCCATGAATTAAATGTGCCAACCACCGCTACTTTATCCGCCTCTTTTGCAGGAACTGAAAACGTTACCTTACAAACGGGCTTGCTCTTTAAATACTGTTTTTTAATTGCCATAATTAAGTGGATTATGGGGTCAAAATTATATAAGATTTAATCACTATACCATAACTTTTCTTATAAAATTTCAAGAATTATCATTTTGATAATTTTAAGCTAACATAAATTGAAATTTGTGAATTTTCTGTTAAATATTTTTAAGAATTAGCAATCACATAAGTTTGTCTATTTCCTTGATTTTCAACTATATCGTTTTCGTAATTCCCAATTGATACCCGCGGGTGGTCGCGGGATGGTCGTTTTGATATTTACCGTATCTTTATGTCATAAAATGCATGGTAATGATCGGTAAGAAGAAATCGAAGCCACAACTTGATCCTGAACAGCTCGAACTGTTTCAGAATGCCCAGAAAAGGATAAAGCAAAAGAAACGGTTGTACACGCATTTCATCGTCTTTTTATTCGGTGCCGTTCTTATCATTCTCGCAAATACAGTTCTGGGTATAGGAAAGGATTTTCAGATCTTCGGTCGTGAATGGTTCGTCTATGCAATCGGTATTTGGATCATTCTCTTTCTTTATCATGTGTTCAAGGTTTTTGTCATTGACCGATTTATGGGTCAGGCCTGGGAGAAAGAACAGCTCGATAAACTCACAGCCAAACAACAGCAACGCATCGAAGTTTTAAAACGTAAACTGGAGAAGGAAGAAACGATTATGGCACAAAGCATGATCAGTTCTTCAAAGAAAAATCCAGCTGCTCGAACGAATGAACTTACCATAATTGTTGCAGCGGGGGAAAATAATGCTATAGGAAAGGAAAACAAATTGATCTGGCATTTGAAGGATGATCTGAAACGCTTTAAAGACCTCACTTCGGGACACCACATCATTATGGGAAGGAAGACATTTGAAAGCTTTGCCAAACCCCTGCCCAACCGGGTTCATGTGGTCGTAACAACCCAACCGGATTACCAGGCTCCTGATGGCGTGCTTGTGGTGAATTCACTTGAAGCCGCCCTTGACATCGCTAAAAATGACGAACAACCGTTCATTATTGGTGGTGGTGAAATCTACCGGCAAGCTATTCCTTTGGCCCATAAAATTGAACTCACCCGCGTACATCATAGGTTTGACGGGGCCGACACATTCTTTCCAAAGATCGATTCCTCAGAATGGAAAGAGATATCCTCTAAAACACATGATAAGGATGAAGAGCATGACTATGCGTTTTCATTCATCACCTATATCCGGAAAGAAGATTAACCCTGTTCTTTAATTATGACTGAGAGAGAGCTTATGCTTAGGGGAAAAATGTATGATCCCATGGATCCTGAATTGGTTGCTGCCCGTCACCGGGCGAGGCTACTTTTCCAGAGGATAAATGTCATGACAGATGATGAAAGGGAAGAGCGAAACAAATTGGTAAAGGAATTGGTAGGTTCTTCAGGTCCTGACTTGTGGATTGAACCACCCTTCTTTTGTGACTACGGTGAGAATATACACCTTGGAAAAAAGGTGTTTATGAACTTCGGCTGTTGCATCCTGGATGTTGCCGAGGTATTTATCGGTGACCATGCCATGATCGGGCCAAATGTGCAGATCTATACGGCCACACATCCACTGGAAGCTAAAGCGAGAAACAGCGGTCGGGAACTCGGGAAATCGATTACAATTGGAAACAATGTCTGGATTGGTGGTAATGCAACAATCTGCCCGGGAATCACAATCGGTAATAATGTCGTAATCGGTGCGGGTGCTGTGGTAACAAAAAGCTTTCCTCATGATGTGTTTATCGCCGGAAATCCCGCGCGCATAATCAAAACCATAAACAATGCGTAAAGCCTGGTGAACAAACCCGTTGTTCATGAATTATTTCTATTTTTGCCTCATCATAAAAGCAACTGAATGAAAGCATATATTTTTCCCGGTCAGGGTGCACAATTCCCGGGAATGGGATTGGACCTGTATGAACACTCTTCCGAAGCACAGCATCTGTTTGAAGAAGCAAATGATATTCTCGGCTTTTGTATTACCGACATCATGTTTGAAGGGACAGCAGAAGATCTCAGGCAAACCAAAGTAACCCAACCGGCCATATTCCTGCATTCCGTTATCCTCTCACGTGTTCTTGGAGATACCTTTAAACCCGATATGGTTGCTGGGCATTCCTTAGGGGAGTTTTCTGCTCTTGTCGCCAACGGAAGTCTGAGTTTTGAAGACGGACTCTCACTGGTTGCCAAACGTGCTTCGGCCATGCAAAAAGCCTGCGAGATGCGTCCGGGAACCATGGCAGCAGTACTCGGACTCGATGACGATATCGTGGAAAAGGTATGTGCGATGACCGATGGTATCGTAGTAGCAGCGAATTATAATTGCCCGGGGCAGTTAGTGATCTCTGGTGAAGTAAGTGCTGTGGAACATGCATGTGAGACCTTAAAGGAAGAAGGTGCCAGACGAGCCCTTATGCTTCCTGTAGGCGGAGCATTTCATTCACCGTTGATGGAACCGGCCAGAGAAGAGCTTGCTGAGGCTATCGAACACACAAATTTTAATAAACCCAACTGCCCGATCTACCAGAATGTAAGTGCGCGTGCTGTTACAGATGAGCATGAGGTCCGGGCCAACCTGATTGCGCAACTCACGGCTCCTGTTCGCTGGACCCAATCGGTTCAGACCATGATAACCGATGGCGCCCTACATTTTACCGAAGTTGGTCCAGGAAAAGTTTTGCAAGGCCTGGTAAAGAAGATCGACCGCGAGGCTGTAACAGCTTCAGCTACATTTGAAACCGGAGCTTAATATGAAACTCTCACGCCGAACCCTTCTGATCCTCTTATTGATCGTTCTGAACATAATCCTCGACCAGGTTTCAAAAATTATAGTCCGCCAGGAAGTGACGCCCTATACAGAATCTCAAATTTTTGGTGAGTATTTCATATTGACCAATGTTGAGAATTCTGGTGCCTTTTTGGGCCTGGGAAGCGATCTGGGCCCAACGGTGAAACTATTGCTATTGTTGATTCTTCCAATAATCGTATTGGGGATGGTTGGCTACCATGTATTTAAGGATAAATCCCTGGATCGTATGTCGCTGATCGGGTTCTGTTGCATTATCGGTGGGGGTATGGCAAATGTATACGATAGAATCCGGTTTGGGTCGGTAACCGATTTCCTTCATATCGACCTCGGTGGAATCTTTAAGACCGGTATCTTCAATATTGCGGATGTTTCGGTAACCACAGGTTTGATCATGTTGCTAGTGGCTACCTTTATTTATCGCCGCAAACCTGAAATCGAAGAGCAGACCCCAACGGGAGCATAGTTTCTCCTCTTTTTAAAATGCTTATTTCTTGTAGACCTTACCCTCTTTCATGACGAAGGAAACATTCTCCATGGTATTGATATTTTCAAGGGGATTCTGATCTGTGGCTATAATATCGGCACTAAATCCTTTTGCTAATTGACCTATTTCATCGCTCATTCCAAGAACACTGGCATTGATCACTGTGGCTGATCGGATCGTTTCCATAGCCGGCATTCCGGCTTCTACCATATAGCCGAATTCCTTTCCATTCAAACCATGTGGAAATACCCCGGCATCTGTTCCAAAAGCAATTTTGACACCTGCCTTATACGCTTTTTCAAAAGTTCCCTGGATCTTCGGGCCGATCTCAAGGGCCTTGGGAACAATGATCTCAGGAAAATATCCGATGGTCTTTGCCTTTTCCGCTACCTCTTTTCCGGCGGTTATCGTCGGAACATAATAGGTGCCATATTGCTTCATCAACGCCATGGTCTTTTCGCTCATCAAGGTCCCGTGTTCAATGGTAGTTACTCCCCCAATGACCGCACGTTGCATACCTTCATCGCCATGTGCATGGGCGGCAATGGTCATATCATAATCCTTTGCCGTTTCGCAAATGGCCTTGATCTCCTCAAGCGTAAACTGCGGATTCTGACCGTTCTTGGCCACACTTAGAACACCACCTGTAGCCGTGATCTTTATAATATCGGCACCATTCTTATAGCGTTGTCTCACCGCCTTCTTCGCATCATCCACACTATTGATGACCCCGTCTTTAGGACCGGGATCCCCCATAAAAGCCTTTCGCATGCCATTGGTTGGGTCTGCATGTCCTCCTGTAGTACCGATAGCCTTCCCCGCAGTAATGATCCTTGGGCCAACAACATCTCCCCTGGCAACGGCATCCCGTAACGCTATATTAACTCCGGTGCCTCCCATATCTCTAACCGTGGTGAATCCTGCCATCAGGGTAGCTTTAGCATATTTCAGGGACCCGAAGGCCACATCCGCTTCGTTTTTGGTGAAACGATCCATATACTGTTTGGGGTTGGTCTCACTCTCGATATGTACATGCATATCGATAAGCCCCGGCATCACAGTCTTTGATCTCAGGTCGATTAGCTTGTCCTCATCGCTAGAAGGATCCACATAGCCGTTCAGTACTTCAGATATCATCTTATCCTGAACTATAATGGTTTTTTCCTTTAAAATTTTCCCCGATTCAGTATCGATTATCTCACCGCAGTGCAGATAAATGGTCTGTGCCAGGCTAAAACTGCTGATCAGCAAAAGACAAAAGAGAATGTACACGGAATTAGGAAATGTTTTCATATGAGATTGAATTATTTGATGGGTGTTTATAGATATGTCTCTTAATAAAGTTGCAATCAGGAATTTACAAAGGATTTGATCTGGGAGGTGATGAACTCAATCTGCTCATCATCCAATTCGGTATGCATAGGCAGGGATATTACCTCCTTAGCCAGGGCGTTGGTCACCGGGAAATCACCTTCAATATAGCGCTCGTCAGCATAGGCCTTTTGGCGGTGTAACGGAATAGGATAATATACACCACAAGGAATGCCTTGTTCATTCAAATGCTTGGCAAGGGCATCGCGATCTGTGTTCTTAACCTTCAATGTGTACTGATGGAACACATGGCAATCGCAGGTATCACAAATCCCTTCACAATCGGGGTTGGCAACCGGAGTGGTAATATTAGGTTCATCCTTGAATGCCTTGTTGTATTTTCTTGCAGCCTGCTGCCTGGCCTTTCCATAGGAATCCAGATTTTTGAGTTTAGCCGATAAAATAGCTGCCTGAATAGAATCAAGCCTCGAATTAACCCCTACAACGTCGTGATGGTAGCGCTTATACATTCCATGATTTACGATGCCTCTTATGGTGTGTGCAAGTTCATCATCATTGGTAAAAATGGCGCCGCCATCACCATAACACCCAAGGTTTTTGGATGGAAAAAATGATGTGGCCCCAACATGGCCTATGGTACCGGCTTTTTGCTTCGCACCGTTATTAAATGTATAGTTAGCCCCAATAGCCTGGGCATTATCTTCGATTACAAAGAGATCGTGTTCCGTTGCCAGCGCCATGATCTCATCCATATTAGCGCATTGTCCGAACAAGTGGACAGGCACGATGGCCCTTGTTTTCGGTCCTATAGCTTTCCTGATCGCTTCTATATCGATGTTAAAAGAATCCGGGTAAACATCTACCAATACCGGCGTTAAGCCCAGAAGTGCGATAACCTCAACCGTTGCTGCAAATGTAAAGTCGGCGGTTATGACCTCATCCCCGGGTTTTAATCCCAGGCCCATCATGGCAATCTGTAAGGCATCCGTTCCATTGGCACATGGGATGACATGTTTGACATCTAGATAATTTTCGAGCTGCTTTTGGAATTCATGTACCTTCGGACCATTGATGTAAGCGGTTGATTCAATCACTTCGAGAACCGAAGCATTGACCTCGGCCTTGATCTTCTCATACTGACCTTTGAGGTCGACCATCTGAATTTTTTTCATAGAAAACGAAAATACAAAAATTCAAAAGTCCAAACCAATGTATTCACTTAAACAATGTATTTTAGCCTTAAAGAGCTTTTGTTGCGAAACCTTTATGACATACTAACCTATATCGTCGATTTTCACCTGAGACTCATCGCCCTATTCAATCGTAAACTGGCCTTGGGTGTAAAAGGAAGAAAAATCACATTTGAGAAAATTAAAGGGTATATCGGTGAGACCGAAAAAACCATTTGGTTCCATTGCGCCTCATTGGGAGAATACGAGCAGGGACTGCCTGTATTTGAAGCTATTCGATCAGATCATCCCGATCATAAGATACTGCTGAGTTTCTTCTCCCCTTCCGGATACGAGATACGAAAGGATAGTCCGATTGCCGATCTGGTCGTCTATCTTCCACTGGATACCAAACGCAATGCCAGGCAATTTCTCGATCTGCTACATCCTGAATTGATCGTTTTTGTTAAATACGAGATATGGCCGAATTATCTGTTTGAAATAAAAGAGCGGAAAATCAAGGCCATATTGATTTCAGCACTGTTCAGGCCCGATCAAACCTATTTCAAATCGCCGGGCAGATGGATGCTGAAATCCCTGGACGCCTTTTCATGGATTTTTGTTCAGGATGATGCATCGGTAGATCTTCTTAAGGATCACGACATAACCCATGTTAGCCGGTCAGGTGATACGCGCTTCGATAGGGTTTCACGCCAATTGTCTGCAGATAATACCATGAATTTTATAAACGAATTTATCGATGGCAAGCTTTGTGTCGTGGCGGGCAGTACATGGCCTGAGGGCGAAATCCTCTTTTCGAAATTCATCAATACCGATCAAACGGAAACCAAGTATATCATTGCACCCCATAATATCAAGACTCATGAGATTCAAAGGCTAAATAATTCTCTCAGCAAACCTACAGTCCTTTATTCCGAGATGCATGGGGTAGAATTGAAACAACAAAAAGTACTGATACTGGACACCATCGGACTACTGTCTAAAGTATATGCCTCAGCCGATATCGCTTATGTTGGTGGTGCCATTGGCACATCAGGACTGCACAATACACTTGAACCCGCCGTGTTCGGCATACCCATAATTATCGGTAAAAATTACCAGCGCTTTCCCGAAGCCCATGATATGATCCGTCAGGGCGGCATGTTCGCTTTTTCAGAATTAAGCGAGCTGGATTATATCCTCTCACAACTGATTTCCGAAAAAGGAAAACGCGAGCTGGCCGGGTACAAAAACAGGAACTATATTGAAAAAAATACAGGAGCGGTGGTCCAAATCATGTCTTATCTACGTAAATAACACTATAAACCCTTGAATTTGTTAAAAAACGTTAAAAAAACATTGCGGAAAAGTTCAAGATGTGTTTAATTGCGATAATAATTAACATTTAAATCACTAAAAATGAAAAGATTATTTTTTTATGCCTTTTTTGCCGTAGCATTGAGCGTTTCACTCGCTTCATGTGAATCATGCAGTAAAGAGGCTGAAGAAGCTGGAGATGCAATTGAAAGTGCAGCTGACCAAGCTACCGATGCTGCAAGCGAAGCTGCAGATGATGTTAAGGATGCTGCTGAAGGTGCAGTTGAAGATGCCAAGGAGGCTGCCGAAGATGCCGCTGAAGGCGTAAAAGAAGCTGCTGAAGGCGCTGTTGAAGATGCCAAGGAAGCTGCTGAAGGCATGGTTGACGACGCCAAGCAAGCCGTTGACGATGCCAAGGACAAAGCTGCCGGCGAACTGGAAAAGGCAGCTGAAAAACTTAAAGACAGTATGTAGGTTACATACCCTAAGTCAAATAAAAAAGCTTCGGAAATTCCGAAGCTTTTTTTATTTAATACGTTTTCCAATAACTAGGAATTATCAACAACAGCGGCCTTGGGCGCATTTTTCTTAACCGAAGCTATACCGTTCTCCATAGCCGATTTTGACGAGTACATCTCACTGTTTCCGATTACCTGACCGTTGGTTGACTTCAGACAGAAATACGGACTGCCATTCTTCGCTTCACAACGATCAAACATATCATCGTTTTTAGAGTTTTTACGAACCGACTCAATACCGTTTTCGCATCCGGAGCGCGATGCATATCCCTGGCTCGACAGTATAACCTGGCCATTATTGGCCTTAAGGCTAAATCGAAACTTACCGGCCTTATCAGTTTTGATTTCAAATTTTCCCATGTGAAATAATTTAAGTGTTTATGTTTAAGATTAATGTATCCTTAAAAGTACTAAAAATGCGGATAAGAAAAAAGAACGGTTATTAACATCTAATCACATTTGGTAAGCGTCTGAAAGAGGAAGTAAAATAATATGCGAAAGAAAAAATGGTCAATTCTTTACATTCATTCTATAATTACCCATGGCCTCGATTTTGCGTTTTAACGCGTTAAACCGTTTTGTTTTTAATACGGGCAGGATCGATTCCCTTATATCATAACCATAACTGGACTTACTGGTCAGAATAATAGGCGGAGCCTGCACCCGTTTAAATACGTTTTTTTGAATGGTATCATAGAACCATTGTATATCGCGGAGAAATTCTTCCGGGTCATCGATATTCCAGCGCGCCATCAGCTCAAGACTGATTCCGAGTTTCTCATGCAAAACTCCCTCCAGGTACCAGCTCATGACATCTTCGACTGACTTCTTCTGATAGTTGGTTGCCTCCTCCAACAATTTGCAATGGTAACCGAATTTCATCGGGTCTACCTGGTTGCTCTTCAATTCGGCCGAAGGTTGGATCTGATCATCATCGAATCGCCAGAGTGTATCAGGGAATAATAGTTCGGGTATTATTTCCTTTCCATAAATATCAGCATTGATGTAACGGCACATGTCTGCAACTTCTGTTTTCGTAAGATCACCAATAGGCGAAATGGCGCCCCCCCAGTCGCCATATAAGGTGGAGTATCCTAGGGCGATCTCCAGCTTATTCCCGTTATTGGGGAAGAAGCAATTATATTTTGCCGAAAGATTAGATAATATGGAGGTGCCGCGAATTTTTGCTTGAACGTTTTCCAAATGATAGGCGCTGAGTTCCTTGCCATCCATCTCCAAAGCACTGGAATTAGCTGCAACCAGATCTTCTATGGGAAGCACCAAGTATTGAATCCCTAAATTATCGGCAAGAGACCTGGCCGCCGATTTGGTTTTCGGGCTATTGTATTTTGACGGCATATTAACGCCTATTATATTGTCTTTGCCAAAGGCTAAAACCAACAATGTTGCCACCAGGGAACTATCGATACCACCGCTTAATCCTATGACAAATCGGGGATTATCTCCAAGTATATTCTTTGAATGTCGCAGGCCGTTGGTTATGGCCAGGTATTTTTCCTTGATTGTGTTTCCAACCTTTCTTTTTTTATCGGTGAAGGAGGCCTTATCATCAATAATCATTAAATCCTCTTCCCATCCCTTTTCGGTAAGCATACAGGGTTCACCGTTCTCATTATAAACCGTCGAACCACCATCGAAGGTTATGACATTCTTTCCATTGTTTTGCACCCCTACACAGTTGACGTAAAAATACGTGGCAAAGGCTTCAGACTGCTCCTTTAAATATTTAACCCGCCGGTCTCTTGCGTTGTTCTTCATGAAGGTCCATGGCGAGGCTGACAGGTTGACGATTATCCGGGCACCGCCATCGATAAGAATTTTGGTAATGTTTATAGGTTCTCCATTCGCCCTGTAATCATGGCACCACAGATCTTCACATAGCTCCATCCCAATAGGAAAGTCTTTACCTCTAACCGATATTATAAATGGCGAAAGCAGATCTTTCAGCTCTTTGCCGAAATCAATAGCCACATCCGGTAACGAAAAGAAATAGCGTTCATCATCAAAAAACCTATAGTTGGGCAGGAGGGTTTTAGGTTGTATGCCCTTTGGCAAAATACCGTTCTCCTCAATGCGCCTGGCATAGATTCCATTCTGCATCACATATGCCGCATTATATTTCCTGCTCCTGCCGTCTTTGTTCGGATGATAGCCCTGGTCGGTTTTGACTACATAAATATTACCATAGGCTATGGCAATGCCCTCACTGGCGGCCAGAAGTTGGTCGTTGTAGCTCATCAATTCTTCGCAATAGGCGTCTTCCAGGAATTTATCTCCGAGGAGATAACCGCCCACGCACATCTCAGGGAAACAGATCATATCAACCGACTGCTGCTTTGCTCGTTTGATCATAGAAAGCATCTTGTCTACGTTAAGTCTGGGCTCGCCCGGAACCACCTCCATTTGGGCTAATGCTATTTTCAGGCTTTTTACCATTGCATTTTTTGGAATTAACCAAATTGGTTAGGTCAACAAAAATAAGTGAAAGCTATCATTAATAATAATATGGGGGAATTTCTGCAAAAGAGCGGTCATTATAACGGGGATTAGTTTAGCTAAGGCTGCCTCCTCAGTTTTACTGAGCTTCAACCTGTTGTTTGTGATAATTAGGATTTTACCGTAAAAAAATCAAATTGAACCCTAGAGCTGGCGCTTGTCTTTGACGAGTGCCCTAGAGCTGGCGCCCGACTCTGTCGGGTGCCATCAAATCAATTTAACTAAACCCTGTTCATCCCTAGAGCTGGCGCTTGTCTTTGACGAGTGCCCTAGAGCTGGCCCCGACTCTGTCGGGTGCCATCAAATCAATTTAGCTAAACCCCGTTCATCTATCCAATAAATCCAGTTCTATCAATCTTTAATACAGTCTGATCATCCTCGAAATTCCTGGCACTTGAATATTTCCAATGTATCGGGTCTGTTACAAAACCGCTTTTCACTGGATTGCTGTGAATGTATTTAAGTTTTTGTTTAATCACCTTCTCGCTCCAAAGTTCAATTGGTTTATTATGATGTTGCCAAAATTGATATCGTGAAACATTACCCTTTGTTTTACCTGCTCGTTCAAACATTTGTAATAACCATTCTTTTCTGCTCTCTTTTGAATTATTTGTAATGGCTTCAATAATCTTCTTTGAAGTGTGCTTTTTAAAATCCCGTAGAAGACCTTGTGGATTTCCATTGGATGACCGAAAGATCCAATGTACATGACTTGGCATAAAACAATATGCAAATAACTCCATTCCTTTGTGCTGTCTGCAGTAATCAATACTTTTTGCTAAAACCTCAAAATAGACTTGCCTCGTAAAAACATCGATCCAATAAACAGTTGCAAAGCTGACGAAGTATAGTCCTGCTGAATTATGAAACTTGTATTTCCTGCTCACTGATCAAATATATAGATTATTTTCTATATATTCATGGTTTTTAAAAAGGATAACGTTAAAGCAGCTGACGAAGTCGAGCGTTAGCGGAAGGCATTAGTAAAGAAAACGGTTTAGCACCTGACAGAGTCGAGCGCTAGCGGGGGGAAATGGCTGTGGTTGTATTGTGGGGCATTATTAGATATTAATATCACGGATGAT
>JABDPL010000324.1 GCA_013042825.1 Flavobacteriaceae bacterium
ATATGGCACCGGAGCTCTACAACGGGGTTATAGCAGCTGTTCCGTTTGTTGATGTTGTTACAACTATGCTGGATGACAGTATCCCGCTTACAACCTTTGAATATGATGAATGGGGAAACCCCAATAAACCGGAAGAATACCGCTACATGTTGTCGTATTCGCCCTATGATCAGGTAAAAGTGCAGGATTACCCTAATATGCTGGTAACCACAGGTTTACATGATTCTCAAGTTCAATACTGGGAGCCGGCAAAATGGGTTTCGAAACTCCGGGAAATGAAGACAGATGATAATATTTTGCTTCTTAGAACCAACATGGAAACCGGTCATGGCGGGGCTTCCGGCCGATTTGAGTCCTTGCGGGAGGATGCACAGGAATTCACCTTTCTACTGGATTTGGAAGGTATAAGGGAGTAATTCTAAAAAATTCTTTTATTTTTGCCTGGTTTTAGGTTACATTTTATAAATTAGTAACTCATAAAATTTTTTATGAAACAACAAAAGCAAGTCTTTGATAACGTGTTAGACCTTATCGGAAAAACACCAATTATCAAGCTCAACCGGATGACGGCTGATTACGATGGTGAATATCTTGCTAAAGTAGAAGCTTTTAACCCGGGTCACTCCACTAAAGACAGAATTGCCCTTTACATCATAGAAGAAGCTGAAAGACAAGGAATCTTGTCACCGGGTGATACTATCATTGAGACCACATCGGGAAATACGGGCTTTAGCGTGGCTATGGTGAGCATAATCAAGGGCTATGAATGCATCCTTGCTGTCAGTTCAAAGTCATCTGCCGATAAGATCGATATGCTCAAGGCCATGGGGGCCCAGGTATACGTCTGTCCGGCGCATGTTACGGCAGACGACCCCCGGTCGTATTATCAGGTTGCCAAACGTTTGCACGAAGAGATAAAAGGGTCTGTATATATCAATCAGTATTTCAACCAGCTGAATATAGAGGCGCACTATCGCACTACCGGTCCCGAGATTTGGGAGCAAACCGACGGGCAAATAACGCATTTGGTCGCCTGTAGTGGTACAGGTGGGACCATATCAGGGACAGCGAAATATTTGAAAGAACAAAATCCGGATATACAAATAATCGGTGTCGACGCCTACGGTTCGGTGCTTAAAAAGTATCATGAAACACGTGAATTCGACGAAAAAGAGATATATCCTTACAGAATAGAAGGCTTGGGTAAGAATCTGATCCCCACAGCCACAGATTTCGACCTTATCGATCAATTCGTGAAGGTGTCTGATGAAGACAGTGCCCACACCGCGCGTGAAATAGCCAAGACTGAAGGTTTATTCGTAGGTTATACCAGTGGTGCGGTCATGCAGGCTATCAAGCAACTGAATGAAGAAGAAAGGTTTAAGCCAGAGGACAAAGTTGTAATAATCTTCCCTGACCACGGTTCACGGTATATGAGCAAGATATTCAGTGATGACTGGATGGCTGAACAAGGATTCTTCGACAGTAAGAATGAAGTAACTATTAAGACGGTTCAGTATATAAGTTAGCATAAGTGATAAAATAAATGAACCTGCAATACCGTTGGAATTGCAGGTTTTTTTTTGTTTTATGAACATTTTCATGTTAAATATAAAATTATGCTTTAATGTTTAATTTCTATATTTTTGCATCATCTAACTAAGACTAATTAAGGAATGAAAGATCTTTTCGATAAGATTTATCGCGACAGGGGACCACTGAGCAAGTGGTCTTCGCATGCCGAGGGGTACTTTATCTTCCCTAAGCTGGAAGGACAAATATCTCACCGGATGAAATTCCAGGGAAAAGAAGTGATTACGTGGAGTATTAACGACTACCTGGGCCTGGCGAACCACCCTGAAGTTCGAAAAGTCGATGCCGAAGCTGCAAAGCAATACGGATCGGCCTATCCCATGGGAGCTCGCATGATGTCGGGTCATACGTCATTACACGAACAGCTTCAGAATGAATTAGCAGCATTTGTTAAAAAAGAGGCGGCTTATGTGCTGAATTTTGGATATCAGGGAATGGTTTCTACCATCGATGCGCTGGTTTCAAAAGATGATATAATTGTCTATGATGTTGATTCTCACGCCTGTATTATCGATGGTGTGCGATTGCATATGGGTAAGCGTTTTACCTATAAGCACAATGATATAAACAGTTTGGAAAAGAACCTTGAACGGGCGACCAAGATCGCTGAGCAGACCGGAGGAGGTATTCTGGTAATTTCCGAAGGTGTCTTTGGTATGCGCGGAGAACAAGGCCGGCTCAAGGAGATCGTTGCATTAAAGAAAAAGTTCAAATTCAGGTTATTTGTCGATGACGCCCATGGTTTTGGAACCTTAGGAAAGACCGGAGCAGGGGCAGGAGAGGAGCAAGGCGTTCAGGACGATATCGATGTGTATTTTGCCACATTTGCGAAGTCTTTGGCGAGTACCGGAGCTTTTATCGCTGCAGATAATGAAATCATTCACTACCTGAAATATAACCTGCGATCTCAGATGTTCGCTAAATCCCTGCAAATGCAGCTTGTGGCTGGCGCCTTAAAGCGATTGGATATGCTGCGTTCCATGCCCGAGCTTAAGCAAAATCTCTGGAAGATCGTAGAAGCCCTGCAGTCAGGATTGAAAAAACGTGGTTTTGACATCGGAACTACGCAAAGCTGCGTAACGCCGGTTTACCTGAAGGGAAGTATACCAGAAGCAATGGCTTTGGTTAAGGATCTGCGTGAGAATTATGGCATTTTCTGCTCGATCGTGGTTTATCCTGTTATTCCTAAAGGATTGATACTGCTCAGGATGATTCCTACGGCAACTCACACCCTCGAAGATGTCGATATCACATTGAATGCGTTCTCCGCTATTCGCGACCGGCTTGAAAACGGTACTTACAAGCGTTTGTCTGCTGCGGTAATTGCCGAAATGGGAGAAATGTAACTTACATCTATCATAAATATAAAACAACCACATCTCAGGATGTGGTTTTTTTATTCAATAGATTTTTTAAAAGTACAACGCCTCCGGAATACAACCGGATTGAAATGTTTCCAGATCTGTTGAATGGCGATATTATCCTCCAACTCCGGACCGCGTAAAAATTCCTTAGCACCATTATTCTCGAATTCCTTGTAGTACTCATTAAAAATAATGGCTGTTACACCCTTATTCTGATATTCGGGAAGCACACCGATCAAATAAAAAACAGCCTTTTTACTATATTTTTTAGCATAAAGCAAGTGCCTGAAGCCGAATGGGAACAAACGGCCGTTGATCTTTTTAAGGGCTTCTGCAAATGAAGGGGTCACAATGGCAAAGGCAATCAGTTTACCCTCTTTATTTACCACGAATTTCACCAGTTCGGGATTCAGGAATTTGATAAATTTCTTCTTAAAATATTCGCGTTGTTTCTGATTGATCTCCACAAATGAGGAGAGTTTTTCATGGGATTTTTCAAACACGTCAAACATTTCTTCAGTATAGGACATAATATCCCGGGTCCGGCTAAAATTCAGGCATTCCAGCTGATATCTCCTTTTGATAAGGCTTTGAACTTTTTGGAAAGTCTCCGGTTTTATATCATGAAAATAGAAATGGCTTTCCTGATAACGCTTTTCAACTGTAAATCCATGTGTTTCAAAATGCTTGGCGTAGTATGGGTGGTTATACCATGTGATCATGCTACCCATATGCTCAAAGCCTTCTGTCGTCACACCCACCTTGTCTAAATTTGAAAAGCCTATGGGGCCTTCCATAAATTCCATGTTATGAGCCTTTCCAATGTCTTCAACCGTAGCTAGTAAGGCCTTGCTTACAGCGGTATCATCAACAAAATCAAACCAGCCGAACCGCATCTTCCTGATACCCTGGCTATCGACTTCAAGCCAATTGATGATTGCGGCAACCCTCCCGACGATCTCATTATCGCGATACGCAAGAAAATATCTTGCATCAGCATTCTCAAAAACCGGATTGACCGATTTATCAAAGGTCTTCATTTCCTGACCGATCAATGGGGGAACCCATTGTTTACAATACCTGTAAAGCTTAAACGGGAATTTTACGAAAGCGCGTAGGTCTTTCCTGGATTGAACTTCCTTTATTTTGATCATGGCTTTGTTTTCACCGTCATCATTAAAAATTTTCTGATTTTCTTACTTTTTCTGTTTCTACTGTTCAAGCAGTTTTGTTTTTTCTTGATCTGCCGTCCTTTTTTAATCAACTTCAGGATCTTGATGCCAGTCTAAACGGTATGAAGCTCCCAGCGTCACCTGGAAAACCGAAGGCGTATCCTTGGTATTAAATGTGACTGCCGTGTCGAGTTGAAAATCCTTGCTCCAAAGGTAAGCCCCACCAAGTCTGAAAAGGTTATCGGCATAAAAATCACTGTCGATACCCTGAGCCTCTCCAAAAACCGCCCATTTCTGGCCGACGGATTTCGTAAGTGTGACGATATATTCAAAATCGGAATAATCAGTTCCGATCCTGTCTTTTATAAGGTTGATCACGAATACCCAGCCACCGGTAAAATTGTGTTGGGTGGCGACCATGATTTTAGGACTAATGCCCTCAACGCCAGGTCCGGTATATGGATTTCCATCCGTGTCAAAATTAACTCCGGCGTATACAGACACGGCCGGGATAAGAAATTTCCATTTGAAACCGCGATTGGCATGATAACTATAAAGATTTGGCTTTTCCTCTTCGGCATACTTATAAGGGTCATATAACAGGTATTTCGCCCCGATCGCGAAAAATCGAAAATTGCTGCGATCGGATTCCAGATCTATAGCAGAACGTTTATCGGTAAAGGTATCGTTCTGATAAGCCCCTTCAATATTGACTTCCAGTTGCTCTAAGAAAAGACCATATCGGGCAGAAAAATCGACTCCGTAGCCGTTAACGTCATATCGTAAGGGGGTATGCTCTTCTTTTACCAAATAAGGACCGGCTTCAAACTGCAGCACATTTTTTCCTACGGAAAACGCACTTCTGGAAACGCCGGGACGATTTGAATTGATAAGATCGGTATACTGGGCATAAGCAGGGGGCAAGGCCAGCAGAATTGAGCAAAGGGCAAGGTAGAATTTGATTGATCTCATATGGGTTCGATAATGGTCAAATATATAATTTATTACTTTTTTATGATATTTAAACGAGCAGAAAGTTGCAAGAATTGTATTTTTGGGCAAATACAGCTTTATGACTCAACTGGCGTCACTTCCAGGTGTAATCCGTACGATACTCATTATTCTACTCGTCTATTACGGCATAAAAATCATAGCGCGATTACTTGCACCTTACCTGCTCAGGCATTTATCAAAATCGGCTGAAAAGCGATTCGGACAGCAATTTGACGATTTTGGACCGACCTACGAGAAAAAGAAAGAAGGTGAGACCATTATCGATAAAATGCCTTCCAAAAATAAGAGTTCAGATAAAGAGGTGGGAGAATACATAGATTACGAGGAAATTGATTAATTTTCTCTTGTCAATTCAACCGACTGCATGAAATCTTATCTCAAGACCCTTCTTCCCCACATTATCGTTGTTTCAATTTTTTGCCTGGCATCATTGATCTATTTCTATCCCGTATTGCAGGGAAAAAAGATCTACCAGAGTGATATTGTGCAATATACCGGGATGGCCAAGCAACAAAATGATTTCAGGGCCGATACGGGAGAAGAGACCTACTGGACAAATAGTGCTTTTGGAGGTATGCCCACCTATCAATTGGGTGCGAGATACCCGCATAATTATATCAAGATCGTTGATCGATTTTTCAGATTTCTCCCGCGTCCGGCCGATTATGTGTTCTTATACTTTATCGGGTTTTATTTGCTGCTATTGGTTTTAAAACTGGATTACAGGCTTGCAGCTTTGGGGGCCCTGGCCTTTGGATTTTCAACATATTTGATAATTATTCTCGGTGTAGGTCATAATTCAAAAGCTCATGCCATAGCTTATATGCCCTGGGTGCTGGCCGGTATAATTATGACCTTTCAGCGGAAGTATATCATGGGATTCATATTTACAGCACTTGCACTTGGGCTGGAAATCGCTGCTAATCATTTCCAAATGACCTACTACCTGCTGCTTCTTGTGATCATTCTTGGAATTGCCTACATGGTCGATGCTCATCAAAAGAAACAATGGCCTCATTTTATCAAATCGGTTGGATTATTGGTGATTTCGGCTGTTATTGCCCTGGGCTTGAATGCGAGTAACTTAATGGCTACTCAGGAATATGTAAAAGAAAGCACGCGCAGCCAAAGTGAATTGACCATAAATGCAGATCGATCACCAAGACAGGCCTCCAGTGGCCTGAGCAAGGATTATATTACCGAATACAGCTACGGCATAACCGAAAGCCTCAATCTGTTTATTCCGAGATTTATGGGCGGCGGTAGTTATGAAGACGTTGGAAAAGATTCCGAAACCTATAATGCATTGAGGAGAATGGGAGCTGATCCAGTGCAGGCGCTTCAGGAAACCAAACGCACCCCCACATAC
>JABDPL010000155.1 GCA_013042825.1 Flavobacteriaceae bacterium
AGCCAGGGCAATTGAATATTGCTTTCAGAGGTATAAACCATGCCATCGATATCGTATATATATGAACTCGGCAGATTTATACTCCCATTTCTGCTGTAGGCCAACTTTGATAATCTCCCATTCAAAAGATCTGACAATTGGTAATAGTTCGACTTGATCTCTTTTGGCGAAATGACCCCGGCGGAATAGGTGATCTCATCAAAGTGCTTTTTCCCGTTATAGCCCAGGTTCAACTTTGGTTTTTCTTCATTTAATCCATTCAATAGAACCTCTTCAAGAAGTTCTCCGTCTGAAACCATTGTGATTTCTTTCCGATTGAAATCTTTTACTTGAATTTCCTCGGTAACCATTCCGAGGTATTTGACCACGAGCACGTCTCCGATCTCGGCATCAATATCAAATTCACCGTCAGGTCCGCTAACGGTTTCGGTAAAACTATTCTTTATGCTGATCTTGGCTCCCTGCACGGGAATGGATTTCACGAAAATGCTTCCGCTCAGAGCCTTTTCTATGTGTTCTGAAGAGGATTTGTCGGAATTTACCGCGCTTGTAATCGCGTCTGACAATCCGGGTTTTTGTCTCAGGTAAATAGTGTTGGTATTCCGAAGGAACTTATAGAAGTCCTGAGCCGTGATATCTTGTGATTCGTACCCGAATGCCGAAACCAAGAACAGGTTATTCGTATTTACCGCAGCTTCATCATAAGTCATGCTGAAGGTTCCGTCCTCAGATGTGGTTTTCGTAACAGGAGTGTCTACAAATTCGACATTGGCAAATGGAATAGGCTCTCGCGTATCTTCATTAACAACTTTGGCTTCAATGGTTATCTGGTATTGGGCAAAAAGGCTGAAAGAACAGAATACAAACAGAATGGATACGAAAGTTTTCATAGCAAATATATTTTTCTCTAAGCTACTAAATTATCAGGCTCAGAACTGTTCAGGTTTTGTTAAAGATCAGTTTATTAACTGTTTATCCGTTCGTTTGTAAAGTCGGAATACCACCCATAATTTTTTGTAAATTGAAATCACAAATTCATCCGAATTCATGAAAAGACGTCATTTCATCAAACAGGCAGCAGGCGCTACCGCCGCTTTTAGTATTGTTCCCAGTTATGTACTTGGTGGTTGTCATATTGCCCCAAGCGATACTTTATATGTTGCCTGTATAGGTGTTGGTGGCCGTGGTGGGGGAATTGTCAGAGAACTTAATGCCACTAGAAAAGTGAAGTTCGTTGCGCTTTGCGATGTTGACGACCGACGAGCCCGGGCCACTTACGAAGCACATATGAAGGCTTCGCGCTACAGGGATTTCCGGAGGATACTGGATAATCATATCGATGAGATCGACGCATTTACGGTTGGTACACCCGATCATACGCACGCTGTAATTGCCCTGCCGTTTATGCGGGCCAAAAAGCATGCTTATGTTGAAAAACCGTTGACCCACAATATTTATGAGGCTCGCTTATTGACTAAAGTGGCCGGTGAAGAAGGCCTGGTGACACAAATGGGAAACCAGGGAAGTTCTTCCGATGGGATTCGTGAGGCTCAGGAATGGATCGAGTCAGGTGCTATTGGAAAAGTCGAACGCGTGGATTGCTGGACCAATCGTCCGGTTTGGCCCCAGGGATTGCGAAACATAAGTGAGGGTGAGCCCGTTCCCGAGGGTCTTGATTGGGATCTTTGGCTAGGTCCGGCGGCTAATCGGCCATACCATTCAGCCTACCTGCCATTTAAATGGCGTGGCTGGTGGGATTTCGGCACCGGTGGTTTGGGCGATATGGGATGCCACATCATGGAAACACCCTTCAGAACCCTAAAATTAGGATATCCTTACGAAGCAGAAGCCAGTTGCACCACTGTTTGGGCCGGTGATTTTGTTGAAGCTAATTATGATAAGGCCTGCCCGCCTTCCTCTATTGTGCGGTTAAAATTCAAGACAGACGCTCATGGTGATGTCAATCTGAACTGGTATGATGGTGGTATTATGCCCGATCTTCCGGATGAATTAAAAGATGATGAAATGATAGGTGACTGGAGTGGTGGAAGTGTTTTCTATGGAACCGAAGGTATTTTGATCACGGATTGTTATTCACGGAATCCAAGGCTCTTGCCTGCGGAACGCATGAAAGATCTGAAAAAACCCAAGGCAACTCTTCCCAGGATCAAAAACGGCTTCAGCGGACATGTAAACAATTGGGTTGAAGGCTGTATAGGCGGGATCCCAACCTCCTCACCTTTCTCCTATGCGGGTCCGTTGACCGAGGCCGTTCTAATGGGAAACCTGGCCATAAAAGCTTTTCAGTATAAGGTTCTTAAAGATGGCAAAACACCTACCGATTGGGCGCCGTTCGACTACCCGGGCAGAAGAAAACTTCATTGGGATGGAGATGCTATGCGTGTGACCAACTATGAAAAGGCAAACGACTGGGTGAGCCGGGAATATCGAAGCGGTTGGGAAGTTAAATAATTTAGTGTCCCGGGAAATTCGCTTTTCGTTTTTCCAGGAACGCCGATGTTCCTTCTGCGAAGTCATCTGTCCCAAAACATTTTCCAAATTCCTCGATTTCGACTTCAAAACCATGAATTCCCTTCTGATGATGTGAATTAATCGCCCGAATGGCAGCGCTTATGGCTACAGGCGAATTTTTCATGATCTTCTGAGCTAATCCCTCGCAGAAGGGGATGAGTTCATCTTGTGTGGTTACATGATTCACAAGGCCGTAATCGTGAGCTTGTCCGGCATTGATCATCCCGGCAGTCATGATCATCTCCATTGCCCTTCCCTTGCCCACAAGTTGAGTTAAGCGTTGTGTACCGCCATAACCAGGGATTACCCCTAGAGAAACCTCCGGTAAACCCATTCTGGCATTATCGCTTGCTACCCTGAAATGACTACACATGGCTAATTCTAGTCCGCCGCCCAGTGCAAATCCGTTTACAGCAGCGATCACAGGGGTCGATAAATTCTCAAGAAAATCAAACAACAGCTTCTGTCCCTCAGCTGAAAGATGCCGGCCTTCCTTTACCGAAAAATGAGCGAATTCACTTATATCAGCTCCGGCAACAAAAGCCTTTTCTCCACTTCCGGTAAGAATTATCACCAGGGTATCGGCATCCCCATCGGCCATGTCAAGGGCGTCGTGGAGCTCATGAATGGTCTCCTTGTTCAGCGCATTTAATTTCGAGGGCCTGTTAATCGTTATGGTTGTTATACCATTGTCGAATTCCGTAAGAATGTTATTGAATACCATTGTTCTGTTATTAAGTATCTATGTCTTCGGAAAGCTCACCTTAAATGTTGTGCCCTTGCCTTCCTCGGATGTAAAGGTAATGCTTCCGTTATAAGCTTCAACTATATTTTTTACAATTGGGAGCCCTAATCCCATCCCGCTGGATTTAGTTGTGAACTTAGGTTCAAATACCTTTCTTTTATTCGCGACTGAGATACCCAGACCATTATCGGTGACCGAGATCCCTACATGATTATTCTCTTCATATACCTTGACCTCTACTTTTGGTTTCACCTCTTTTGGAATAGCCTGAATCGCATTTTTTACCAAATTTGTGACCACACGGATGAGTTGAGTTCGATCGAACTTAGCGATGATCTCGTCTTTGGCCTTGAAGAAAGAGATATAATCTTCAGAAAATATATCGAGGGCAAGATTGATAACTTCAACCACATTGAGCATCTCATTCTTTTGGGCTGGCATTTTTGCAAAGTTGGAAAAAGCTGAGGCTATAGATCCCATGGTATCAATCTGTTGAATCAATGTTTTGCTGAACTCTTCAACCTTTTGATCGATTTCAGGATCCTGAGAATCGAATTTCCGCTGGAAACTCTGAACGCTCAATCGCATAGGTGTTAACGGATTCTTGATCTCATGAGCAACCTGTTTCGCCATCTCTCTCCAGGCCTGTTCACGCTCGCTTGTGGCCAGTTTCACGGCGCTTTCCTCGAGTTCGTCTATCATGCTGTTATAGGATTCCACCAGCAGGGCTACTTCCTGGCCTGCACCTTTCAATTCGATCTTTAAATTGTTTTTTTCAAGCCTGGTCTCGGCCATCTTATCACTGATGGTCTTCAGCGATCTTGTGATATATTTTGAAACGAAATATGCAAAAGCGATAGCCACCAGGAACATAAACAGATAAGTATATCCCAGGCGTTTTAGGAACTCTTTTAATTCGGTTTCATTGAACGAATCATCTTCAAAATACGGTACATTCAGTATTCCGACAGGTTTGGATTTTATATCTGTGAAAACAATGTATGAGGACCTGTAATCGGCTCCTAATTGCTCATTTTTAACCACCACGCGTTTATCAACACTTTGCCAGAGATCGGAAAGAACATCGGCCGGGATACACCTGTTTAGCGTATCCTGCTCAAAGCTGGGCCTTGAGCTTTTCAAAAGGGTGCCTTCCAGTCCATATAAGTTGAATTCAATGTTCTGTATGTTAGCGATCTCATAGATCTTATCCTTAAAGATCAATGGCAGGTTATCGGTGGAAACCGGGTAGGTTGTTTGCCTAAGGACATAATCGATCCGAGACAGTAATTGTGATTCTTTTCTAACCAATCGCTGCTGGTGATAATCCCGGGATTGTTCATTGTATTGGTATATGGTAACCGCTGCGATCAATACAGAAGCCACCACGACCAGCAGGATCATGTATATAAAGATGCGTGAACGTAGTGATAAGCTGCTCCGGCTCATGTAAATCTTTTAATTCTTAGTCTTATCAATAATCAAGCCACAGCCAGGTCTTGGAATCTTCTAATCTTCAATAAACAAATAATCGAGGCTTTTGCTATTAAATTCAGTATTGAATGCCTTGATCTCATTATTCACCAGTTCATCAAAGGTATTCAGCTGCGTTTTTATTTTTGCAGTCAATTCATCCTTCACCGCTATATCCTGTGCGGTTGGCGGGAAATCGCCAAGGCTGACCAATGAATTCAAATGACCCAATTTATTAGTCAACCGAATAGGAAAATTCAAAGGATCCTGCCGGCTGCGATTTTTGGTTTGATAAAGTGCCTTTTCTACCTCCGAGAATTTCTCCTTTAGGGTTTTGGCCTTTTCAATCAGATCTTTTACGTTTTCATCACCTTTATACTGGGCTTCAAATGTACTCAACTGCTTATTGATCTTCCGGATCTTCTTAATGGACTTGTGGGCCCGATCCATTGTTTCGTTGATCTCTTTGATGAATTCAAATGACCCAATTTATTAGTCAACCGAAT
>JABDPL010000156.1 GCA_013042825.1 Flavobacteriaceae bacterium
TGCCAGGGAGATGCAGGAAGAGCTTACCGAATTGCTAGAGAATTTTAATACTAAAAGTTAACCACAGATACAATGGATTTTAAGAAGATCAATGCTCCTGTAACCACCGAAACTTATAACAGGAATAACATAGACCAGCAGACTGAGAATCTCTATGAGGCCATTTCTATCATTTCAAGACGGGCGGAACAAATCAATACGGAAATGCGTAAGGAATTGATTGAAAAGCTAGAGGAGTTCGCAACATACAATGATAGCCTCGAAGAGATTTTTGAGAATAAAGAGCAAATCGAGGTATCAAAATTCTATGAGCGCTTACCTAAACCACACGCTATTGCCGTTCAGGAGTGGTTGAAGGAAAATGTTTACTTCAGAAATACCGAGGAAGATACCCAAGAGTAGATCTTCATGTCTGTATTGCGTGGTAAGAATATCCTGCTTGGCATAACTGCTGGTATAGCTGCATATAAAACGGCTTCGCTAGTGCGGTTGTTCGTCAAGGCAGGGGCCGAAGTAAAGGTCATTATGACCCCGGCAGCGAAGGAATTTATCACGCCTTTAACGCTCTCCACCCTTTCGAAGAATCCTGTATACTCATCATTTATCGATGAGGACGATGAAAATGCCATGTGGAATAACCATGTGGAGCTCGGTTTATGGGCCGACCTGATGGTAATTGCACCGGCTACTGCCAATACACTTTCAAAAATGGCACAGGGCAACAGCGACAACCTGCTTGTTGCGACTTACCTTTCAGCCAAATGTCCGGTTTATTTTGCACCGGCAATGGATCTTGATATGTACAAGCACCCCAGTACGAAGGAATCTTTCGACAAACTTCGCGAATATGGCAATATCATGATACCAGCAGAACACGGTGAACTGGCAAGCGGATTAATAGGTGAAGGCCGCATGGCTGAGCCGGAGGGCATAGTTTCTTTTATCGAAAACAAAATTATCGAAGGACAGCCGTTGTACGATAAGACGGTACTTATTACCGCAGGACCGACCTATGAGGCCATCGATCCGGTGCGATTTATCGGGAATCATTCCAGCGGTAAAATGGGATTTGCTGTTGCAAAGGCAGCGATCGATCTAGGAGCAACTGTTCTTATGGTCTGTGGACCAACCCATGAGTCTTACCAGCATGATCTGTTAAAGATGATAGCTGTTACCTCTGCAGAAGATATGTATAATGCCGTTCACGAGCATTATGGCAGTGTCGATATTGCCATTATGGCGGCAGCCGTCTCTGACTTCAGGCCCAAACAGGTTGCGCAGAATAAAATAAAGAAGTCAGATACCGCGTTAACACTTGAGTTAGAGCCCACAAAAGATATACTCGAATCTTGTGGCCGGCTGAAAAAAGATCAGATTCTTGTGGGATTTGCCCTCGAAACCGACAACGCGATCGAAAATGCGATCCAAAAGTTAAAAAAGAAGAATTTAGATCTAATTGTATTAAATTCGTTACAGGATGAGGGTGCCGGATTCGGTACGGACACCAATAAAATTACTCTCATCGATAAGGATGAAAATATTTCAGCCATGCCGCTAAAATCGAAATTGGAGGTAGGGACTGATATTATGAATGAAATTTTAAAGCACTGTGATGTTTAGGATTGTAATGTTCTGCCTGCTGATCACCGGATCACTGGCTGCCCAGGAATTAAACTGCGATGTTGTTGTCAATGCTCAACTGACTGGAAATGAGAATGTTCAGGTTTTTCGAACTCTCGAGACTCAGTTAAATGAACTGGTAAACAACACCAGGTGGACCAACCGCAATTTCAGTGCGCAGGAACGCATCAACTGCAATATGGTCATAACGGTAAGCGACTACAGCAGCGACGTTTTTCAGGGCACCATTCAGGTGAGTTCATCCCGACCGGTCTTCAATTCAACCTATAACACACCTGTTTATAATTTTAACGACAGGGATTTCACCTTCCGCTATCTCGAATTTCAAAATCTTATTTTTAGTCCGAATCAGTTCGAATCGAACCTGGTTTCGGTTATTGCATTCCATATATATGTGATGCTTGGTCTTGATGCGGATACTTTTGCACCGAATGGAGGTGATGAATACTTTCAACAGGCGCGCACCATTGTGGGATATTCACAGCAGAATAATTCACAGGGATGGGAACCACCCTCAGGTGGGGATCAGACCCGAAGCGCACTTATAGATCAGATTCTATCGCCTACTTTCAAGGAATTCCGTTCTGTTATGTATGCTTACCATCGACAGGGACTCGATCTGATGCATTCGAATGCCAAGAATGGGAAAAGTGCGATCTCAGATGCACTAAATACATTCAATGCGCTGAACAGCCGCAGACCGAATTCATTTATCCTCAGGGTCTTCTTTGATGCAAAGTCTGATGAAATCCAGCAAATTTTTTCCGATGGTCCCAGTGTGAACATCACCAACCTTATTTCAACTTTAACCAGGATAGCACCGATGCATGCCAGTAAATGGCGATCGATTTCCTTCTGAATTCCTAAAGAAATTGATAACTTTGGGCCATCGTTGATTTGCTTTAAAGTTGATTACTTCCCTATCCATAAAGAATTACGCCCTCATTGAAGATATCCATGTCGATTTTGGAGAGGGATTTACTATAATCACAGGAGAGACCGGTTCCGGAAAATCGATCTTGATCGAAGGCCTGTCACTTATTCTCGGTAGCAGGGCCGATATGTCGAGTATCAGGGATATGTCGAAGAAATGCATTATCGAAGGTCAGTTCTTCATCAAAAATTATAATCTTGAACAACTTTTCGAAGAACAGGATATCGACTATGATCACGAGACCATAATCAGGCGGGAGATTCTGCCCTCCGGTAAATCCCGTGCTTTTATCAATGATTCCCCAGTAAATTTAAGTACACTCAACATGTTGGGGGAGCGACTTATCGACGTGCATTCGCAACATCAAAATCTTAAACTTGCTGACAAGGAGTTCCAATTCAGGCTGATCGATGCTCTGGCCGGTACAGAGCAGGACCTCGCGCAATACCAATCTACCCTCGCTTCCTTCAGAACCCTGAAAAAGGAACTGAAACGGCTTCAGGAACTCAAGACCGAGGCTATCAAGGAACAGGATTACAACGCCTTTTTATACAATGAATTGGTTGAGGCGGATATGCAGCGCGGCGAGCTCGAAGTGCTGGAAGATGAATATAAAATCATAAGTAATTTCGAAGCGATCAAGGAAGGATTGGATGAAACATCTCACCGACTGGGCAATGAGGAAATGGGTATTTTGTCGAACCTTTCCAGCGTAAGAAACACGCTTAAGAACCTGACCGACATGTCACCCGAACACTACCAGTTGTTTGAGCGGGTGAATAGCGCCCTGATTGAATTGAAAGATCTTTTCAATGATATTGAAAGGACCAAGGATGACATGGAAGCAGATCCCGACAGGATCCAAAAGGTGACAAGAAAGCTCAATATGATCAATAATCTGTTGCTCAAACATTCGGCAAATTCAATCGAGGAACTCATCGGCATACGTGAAGATCTGCTCAAGAAGGTCAATGCCTTTGAAGATATTGATGATGAGATTTTGAGAAAGCAGAATGTTTACAATATCAAGGAGGTTGAGATTAACGAACTGGCCATGAAATTGCATAGCCGTCGCAAGAAAGCGATTCCGCCTCTTAAGGATCATCTTCTGGATATCCTCAACGGCATGGGAATGGC
>JABDPL010000158.1 GCA_013042825.1 Flavobacteriaceae bacterium
ATAGTGCCTGGGGTCGGGGGAAATTTTTATTTCTTGACCTTAACCGTATAGGATTTGTTTGCATCGGTTAAATAGGTAATCCGCATTTTACTGAGTTTCTTGTTATCGAATTGCTCATGTATGTTATAGGTCATACCGTTCCAGCGCCAGATGGGAAACCCCGGTTGGCGATTTCTAACCAAAATATCAGGGAGCGTAAACGGATTAATATTCAGGAAAACAAGGGTTCCAGGAAATCCAAAATTGACCCCATAATTGCCCTCCATATCCTTAACGATAAGTAAGGTTGATTTGCCCGCTATACCTGAACTGGTGTTATTACCATATTCGATGGCTATTTCTTCAGTACCGTCATCGTTGAGATCGAGCGGTAAGACCTTTACATCAAAAGGATCATCAGCGGTATCTGGATCATCGCTAAGATAAAATTGACTTTCATTGGCTGCCAATTCAAAACCGGTTAATTTAAAGATCTCAATTTTTTCGGCATTTGACAAAGTACTCAAGCTATTTTCAAAAAGGACAGACGCATTTTTATAGAGAATTTCATCTTGTGCAAATAGGGATGCACATACACAAAAGAATGCGATAAGACTAAGGGAGAAGGATTTCATCGGATTAATTATTTAAACTAAAATTAATGATTATTACGATAAATCCGGTCTTTTTATAGATGCAGATACCTTTTTTATCGATAATCTCATAACATCAAACGGTTTAATTAACTTTTTTATTTCATTTTAGAATTTTTTAGTGCCTGGTTCTTAGTGCCTAGTTCCTAGTGCCTAGTGCCTAGTGCCTGGTTCCTAGTTCCTAGTGCCTGGTTCCCTTGTCCGCCTCTGGCGGATAGTTCCTAGTGCCTGGTTCCTAGTACATAATTCCAAATTCCCAATTCTTAATTCCCAATTCTTAATTCCTAATTCTTAATTCCCAATTCCTGGTTCCTAGAAAAGTTTTTGCAATTCGGGGTAGTCTACACGATCAACAATATCAGGGCGATTAGAATCAACCCTCGCATTATGCACATCCTTACTCACCGTATACGTTTCCAGGGAATCATAATTATAAGGCGTATTGACCAGCTCCATCACATCGTTTTGCGACAAATCAGGTAGCAGCCAGTCCTTCTCAACCGACTGTGGCAATAGTACCGGTTCGCGTTTCCGTTTGTTATGAATCTCAGCCAGAATCGGGGAGGCCTCACGGGTGAGAATGGCAAATGTTAGGTAGGTGCCGATGACCGTATAAATACCTGCCATGGCCATGGTGTCATCGTCTTGACGATGGATGTAATAGGGATACGACTTCTTAAGATGGTGATGCGGTTCAAAGAAGCCGCTTACCGGGATCAGACAGCGCTGGGTCAGGGCCACATTCCGGTAGATAAAATGGTTAAAGAGCTTTTCCGACTGCGCATTGAGTCCGCTGCCGTAGCGCACCGATTCTTTGTAATAATCCTTAACCTCATCGGGTTGTTTGTTATCAGGTACTATGCCCCAGACGCCGGGTGCCAGCGCATCGGACTTGTCCTGCGGAATTACCAGCATATTGGGATGGGCAAAGCCATTGAGATGATAGGCCGGCTTATCAAAAACCGGGCGATAATCCTCATTGACCAGTCCCACGCTAAAACGCAGTTCAAGATCTTTTACCGTTCGTATTTGGCGGGTTTGATAGCACATACTTTAAATTTATGAATTTACTCCTAAAGTAGTATCTTACATCCAGTTATAAAAATGTAAATCGAGATCAATAATGCGTTTAACATTTTTTTCTTTTGCTCCTTTTTGCTCGTCCAAAAACGAGCCCAAAAAAGACGCACCAGCCGAGGTATTTTTTGGCTTAGCCAAAAACCGGCGAATAAAATATCGCGTCTCACTGCGTGTTCCTGGATTTCGATATTTTCTCGCCATATACTTGCGTCTGGCGATTTTCGATGCTTCGCATCGATTTGTTTTTATTTACTAAACCTTAACGAATAATAAAATGCCGGAAAAAAGCAAATCGTTCGTCCGTATATTAATCGAAATCCTCGAGGCTTTTTTTAAAAGCTCCCGCGGACCGAAAAAAAGAACTGGCACCAGCATGTGGTTCCTTATGAGGATGGCTGGGCCGTTAGGCGCGAAGGCAACAAACGCATTACCTCAAAACACCGGAAACAAAGTACCGCCATTAGAAAAGCCAAAAGCATTGCAAGAAAACGCAAGGCCGATGTTGTTATCCATAGGGCCGATGGCGGCATACGCGAACGGATCAACTATGATTAATCGATTCGATAATCCCTACAGATAAATCATCGCCTGCAGGGTTAACGTATTTGTCTTCACATCACCGAACACCTCGTTTCTATATTCCAATGTCAGTTTAGAATGGTGCCCACTCAGGTAGGCGTTAAACCCAATGCCGAGGGCCTTCATGTTATCATCTACCGCATCATAGCTGTGGGTTCCGTAGCTCACATAGGGTTGATACCGGGTTTTGGCCAGATCGCCTTTAAACACATAACCCAGGTGCGCACAAAGCAGATTCCCAGTGCCATAGACGCTATACAGATAGTCTTTACCATAATCGGCTACCTGGTAAATGGCATAAGCCGATACGGCGCTGCCATCTTCACCGAGCGGGGCATCATAAAAGGCATCAACAGCATAAATGAAGACGTCTTCGCCTTTAAGATTAGGATCGGAGATATTACCATTATCCACCACAGCCCCGTTGGGATGCATGAAAAAGCCGGCCCCGATATTGAATATCTTTTTTTCACCCAAATAGGTACCCACTTTATATGGTAAGAGATTCGATTCCTGGTCGAAGATCTGGTAGTCGAAATAACCGCCATAGGTGCGTCCGGCCTTTTTGGAACCCAAAAGTGCACGTCCGTTATAGACCGCAGCACCACCCGCATCGGGTGTGCGCTCGTCCAGGCTTGATGCCGAGGCCTCATTTACCGCCACGCGATACTGCAAGCGATCGAATTTCCCTTTTGCAAAGATTCCCACATGCCGCCCAAATTGATCCGACAGCCCCAGGGTAGCCCATGCCTGACGGTGGTTATCGAGAGTCATCATGTTCAAGGTGCTGTGGTTGTTCAGCCGTGAAATGCCGTTGAAGTAATGGAGTCCGCCACCAATGCTGTGATTCTCTCCCAGGTTGTATTGCGCCCAGGCACCGTGGAAAAAGATCTGTGAGCCGTCTCCTTGTCCGGTCGGACTCATACTGTTGCTGTTCAAACTGTTCAATCCGAAATGGGTGAGGATGAGAAAGTTTTTGTCGATTTGCGAATACATTAATATCCGGGCGCGCCGCAGGCTGAAATTAAGATTGCTGTTTTCGTTGCCGTTGGCATCGAAGGTCTCATCGAAGTTATATTGCGCCTGTCCCTGAACCCATGAAATAACACGCAGGTATTTGGAGCCGTCTTCGTTGAGTTGAAATTTAAAACCCCCATCGTAATTGGGGGAGCCTTGTGCCAGAGAGAGGTTGACATTCAGAAAGAAGAAAGCGCATAGAAATGGGGCGAATTTAAGGGCTGTTTTCATAATTCAAAATTGACGATGAGAGCGGGCATCCCATCGAAATCAGGATGCAAAGTTTGGTCATTTCCGAATAAAAAAATATGACCTTTGTCAGTTATAATTCCGCTTTTTTTACTTCTGAAGAAACTATTTTAAATTACGTATCTTTAAGATATCCCTCAAAGCCACGCTAACCGCTCATAAACCGACCGAGATGAGCTATATCACCGATTTCCACGTCCACCTGGCCTTAAAGGCCGCCAATAACGGCGCCATCAAGACCATCTGGGAATACAAAAAGAATTCCCCACCGAAGAATTTCCTGTTCTATTTCAACGTGTTGCGCCGCATTGCGTTAGACTCTATTTTCCGGGAGTACGCTACAGAAACCCAGGCCGACCTGGGTAATTGTGCCGATGGCCATGTGCGTTTGGTGCTGTGCACCTTATATCCCATAGAGCGTCAATACATCGCCCGACGGAATACTTTTGTCTGGTTGTTGTCGTCGATCACCTTCTTCACCAAGAAATTTCCGTTTATCCAGCTGTGTAACAAAAAGCGAAACCTGCTGGTAACCATGGTACGTGTGATGGTAGGAACTTCAGAAAAAAAGGCGCGACAGATCTGGGACGAGCAGAAAAGCCTGGATAATACAATCGATTATTTTAAGGAGTATAAACACGAGTTCAAGCAGTTGCAGGAGGTGCATGACGTGCAACCCACGCGGCCCGGTTATGAGCATAAGGTGTTTCGTATCGTCAGAAATTATGAAGAGCTGCAGCAGAACATCGGTAATCCCGATGTGATCAGTGGGATCGTGAACCTGGAAGGCATTCACGGCCT
>JABDPL010000163.1 GCA_013042825.1 Flavobacteriaceae bacterium
GTAGTCGAGGATTATGGTTTTTTCAACTCGCATTGATTTAATATCCAGAACAGTCAGGCTATTGCCAGGACATTGATCGCCACGACCATTATTTGTAATTATCGCCTTTGAGCCGTCAGGAGAAACAGCAACTTCATGAGGGCCGTTACCTGTTGGAATTGTTGCGACGCTTTTGCCCGATCTCAAATCGATCAGGTCGGCCGTATCATCCGACTTGTTCAAGACAATAAGGGTGCCCTCCTGTGCATATCCACTAAAGGAAAGGCAAAGCAGGAACAAAAATGTGATGAAACGCATATCTTATTTTTTAATCATTTTCTGGAATGAATTTTAAAGCCGCACCATTGATACAATGCCGTTTGCCGGTTGTTTTTCTGGGTCCGTCATTGAACACATGACCCAGATGTCCGCCACAGACCGCACAGTGTTCTTCAGTGCGGGCATATCCGATCTTGTAATCGGTGGAGAATGTAACATTGCCTTCGATCTCCCGGTCAAAACTGGGCCAGCCTGTTCCGGAATCGAATTTGTGTTCGCTTTTAAACAATGGTGTGTCGCAACCAGCACACACATAAGTGCCCTTATCATAATTCTTGTTCAGCGGACTGCTGAAGGCTCTTTCGGTCCCGGCTTCCCGCAGAACATAATATTGCATTTCATCCAGTTCCGATCGCCATTCCTCATCGGTTTTCGTGACAGGAAAATCTTCGGTCTGCCCGGTTTTTTGAGCATTGGAACGGCAGCTGAAAACAGCCAGGATACTCAGTAATAAAATCATCTTTTTCATATCAGCTTTTTGTTTTTTTACTAGTCGTTGAATGTCGGTATACATTACAGTTACACCCGAAATTAAACTTTTAAATCGGTAACCTAAAATAGTTACATAATAATAATATAATCACAATAATTTATTAAAACTTTATTTGATTTATGCCGTTTAAATTCGAACCGAATTGAGTAACTTTAATCCCCCGGAAAAACGTCAAAAAAACCCATATAATTAAAATTCTGAATTAATGCCTATGAAAGTATTGTTTTGCACCAGAGAGTTTCCACCTTATGTATATGGAGGTGCAGGAGTTCATGTTGAATATCTTGCGGGAGAACTCGCAAAATTGATGGATGTTGAAGTCAGGAGCTTCGGTGACCAGGACTTTCAAAGCGGCGGACTAAAAGTGAAGGGTTTTCCCTATGATGTTTCTGAATTTGACCATGCAGACGACAAATTGAAGGCGGTTTTTAAGACCTTGAATACCTGCCTTAATATCAATACTGAGCCTGTGGAGGCCGACGTCGTGCATTGCCATACATGGTATGCTCAATTTGCCGGCATACTGGCCAAGCTATGCTATGGAATTCCATTGGTCATCACGACCCATTCCCTGGAACCGCTTCGTCCCTGGAAACGAGAACAGCTCGGACGGGGATATGATACCTCATCATGGATAGAGAAAACCGCGATTGAAATGGCAGATGCCATTATCGCTGTTTCCAAAGAAACCAGAGAAGATGTCAAACAATTTTTTGATGTTGACGAATCGAAGATCGAGGTGATTTATAATGGCATAGACCTGGAACAATATGTGAAAACCGATGACAGTTCTGCCCTGGATACTTACGGAATTGATCCTTCCAAACCCATAGTATTATTTGTGGGACGCATAACAAGGCAAAAAGGAATCATACATCTTGTTAATGCCATAAAGCATCTCGATCATGATGTGCAGGTGGTTCTTTGCGCCGGGGCTCCCGATACGGAAGAAATAGCCCGGGAAATGGAGGATAAGGTAAATGCGATCAAAAAACAACGGGATGGTTTGATTTGGATTGATAAAATGCTCGACAAGACCGATGTGATTCAATTATATTCACATGCCGATGTCTTCTGCTGCCCGTCAATATATGAACCATTCGGAATAATCAATATTGAGGCCATGGCCTGTGAGACAGCAGTTGTGGCCAGCGCGGTAGGTGGAATAAAGGAGGTGGTGGTTCATGAAGAGACCGGATTGCTCATTCCGCTTGAACAACAACAAACTGCCCCTTTTGAACCGGTTGATCCGGAGAAATTTTCGAAGGATCTCGCTGATGGTATCAACAGGCTTATTCGCGATGAGGACCTGAGAGCATCAATGGCAAAGCGTGGACGCATGCGTGTGGAGGAGACCTTCGACTGGAAGGCCATTGCGCAACAAGTTAAAGCATTGTATCAATCATTAATACAAGAATCATGATTAATAATGACGTATTAGCCATCATTCTGGGTGGCGGACAAGGATCGAGACTATATCCACTAACAGCCGACAGGTCAAAACCTGCAGTTCCCATAGCAGGAAAATACCGATTGGTCGATATTCCGATCTCGAACTGCATCAATTCCGATATCAAACGGATGTTTGTCCTTACCCAGTTTAATTCGGCTTCACTTAACAGGCATATCAAGAACACCTATCATTTCAGTTTTTTCAGTTCGGCATTTGTCGATGTGCTGGCTGCGGAACAGACCATAGCCAGTCAGGACTGGTTCCAGGGTACCGCCGATGCTGTTAGGCAGAGCATGCATCATTTCCTGAATCACGATTTTAAGTATGCCATGATACTTTCCGGAGATCAATTGTACCAGATGGATTTTAATCATATGGTTGCAGCCCACGAGGCTAGTGGCGCTGAGATTTCGATTGCCACGCTTCCTGTTAATGCGAAGGATGCCACTTCATTTGGAATTTTGAAAACCAACGAAGAAAATATTATTACCTCCTTTATAGAAAAGCCGAATAAAAGTGCATTGAAGGATTGGTCCTCAGATGTAGGAAAAAAAATGAAATCCCAGGGACGGTTATACCTGGCTTCGATGGGTATTTATATTTTCAATAAGGACTTGCTCGTTGACCTGATGAAGAACACCGATACCAATGATTTCGGAAAGGAAATAATTCCGCAGTCCATAGATAAACACAAAACCCTGAGTTATCAATATGAGGGCTATTGGACTGATATAGGAAATATAGATTCGTTTTTTGAAGCGAACCTGGATCTTACGCGTTCGATCCCTGAATTTAATTTATATGACAAAGCCAGTCGTATATATACACGTGCACGAATGCTCCCGACCTCAAAAATCTCGGGAACAAGCATGGATAAAGCGGTTATTGCCGAAGGATGCATCATTCATGCCGCTAAGATAGAACGATCGGTAATCGGAATTCGATCGCGGATAGGAAAGGAGTCCACCGTCATCAACACCTATATGATGGGTAGTGATTATTACGAGACTCTGCGGGATATGGAGGATGATAAAATTCCTATTCTTATGGGTATTGGAGAACGGTGTTTTATCAAGAATGCAATTATCGACAAGAATTGCAGGATAGCCGATGATGTCAGGATAAACGGTGGCCCGCATCTCGAAAATACCGAAACGGACTCATACTTTGTAAAAGACGGAATCGTAGTTCTTAAAAAGGGTGCCGTTATACCAAAAGGCTTTGTGATCTGAGAAGGAAAGTCGGATTAAAACGGCGGTTATTTATCGAGATGGATAAAGTTGATTTTGTGACTCTAACCTCCCTTCATTGTACTTATTTCCTTATTTTTACGCACTTCTAAACCAACAATCAGCATGCATACTCAAAAGCGTGTCGTTATCGATTATGTTTACCCTCAAATCAATGACGGCGATTTCTTTATCAAACGTGTAATTGGTGAAATCATTAATGTAACGGCTCATGTTATAGGCGACGGGCACGATCTGATAAGTGCGTCGGTGCGTTATAAACATGAGAATGAACGCAACTGGCGGGAGGCGAGAATGCATCACGTCATGAACGATGAATGGTCGGCGTCTTTTGTGGTTGAAAAGCAGGGCTTGTATTCCTTTAAGGTTGAGGGCTGGGTTGATCATACACTGAACTGGCAGCACGGAATACATCGGAAAATCGACGATGGGCAATATGTCATATCGGAACTGCTCGAAGGAGCCGATTACTTGAAATTGGTTAAGAAAAAAAGCAATAAAACAGAAGCAGCTTATCTGCAGGAATGTATTGATGCCTTCATTAATACCGATCGCTATGAGCAGGCAGTAGGGATGGCAACGAGTGGGGAACTCCATGAACTCCTCTATAAATATCCGTTGAAGAAATTTGCCATTAACTCAAAAACCTATCAGGTATTTGTAGACCGGGAAAGAGCTCGATTTAGTACCTGGTACGAATTCTTCCCGAGATCGGCATCACCCGAACCAGACAAGCATGGGACCTTCAAGGACTGTATTCCACTTCTGCCTCGTATCGCAAAAATGGGATTTGATACGGTATATCTTCCACCAATTCATCCTATAGGCGAAGTCAATCGCAAAGGAAAGAATAATACCAACGATGCGCAGCACGGCGATGTTGGTTCAACCTGGGGGATAGGATCACAGCACGGGGGACATAAGGATATTCATCCTGAACTGGGAACACTTGATGATTTCAAAGAACTTATAAAAGCCGCACAGAATCTCAACATGGAGATAGCCCTTGATTATGCGCTGCAGGCGGCTCCTGACCATCCCTGGGTCAAGGAGCATCCTGAATGGTTTAAATGGCGACCTGACGGAACGGTGCAATATGCTGAAAATCCTCCGAAAAAATATCAGGATATACTGCCTATCTATTGGGAATCAAAGGAATATAAAGCCCTTTGGCAGGAGTGTTTAGATGTTTTGATGTATTGGATAGCATGTGGGGTGAAGATATTCAGGGTTGACAATCCGCATACCAAGCCGTTCTATTTCTGGGAGTGGGTGATCTCGGAAATAAAAGCCAAGCATCCGGATGTGCTGTTTTTAGCAGAGGCATTTACAAAGCCTAAGGTTATGGAGCAATTGGCTAAACGTGGGTTTAGCCAGTCCTATACCTACTTTACCTGGCGGAATACCAGGCAGGAACTCATCGATTATGTTGTAGAGTTGACCCAAACGGACAGAGCTGAATATATGCGCCCGAATTTCTGGCCGAATACGCCTGACATCAATCCGTTTCACCTGCAGGGCGCTAACGAAGCGAAGTTCCTTCAGCGATATGTTCTGGCAGCTACTCTGAGTTCAAATACCGGTATCTATGGTCCGGTGTACGAGCAGATGATAAGTGATGCTTTACCGGGCAGGGAAGAATATGTGAATTCTGAAAAATACCAGATCTGTAATTATGATTGGAATTTAGAGAATAAACTCACCACCTTAATAGGTAAAATAAACTGGATCAGGAAAGAACAGCCAGCACTGAGGCAAACCAATAATATTCGATTCTGTCATATCGAAAATGAGAATATCATGGCTTTCTACAAATGGGATCAGGATAAGACGAACGAAGTATTGATCATTATAAGTCTTGATCCTTATTATATGCAAAGCGGCATGGTGCAGGTACCATTAGCTGAATTTAATCTTTGGGATGGTCAGGGATTTGAGGTTCACGACCTGGTCACCGGAAATAGTTATCATTGGAGGGAGGAATGGAATTATGTTGAATTGCATCCCGCCTTGCCATTTCATATCTTTCACATTGTGAAATAAAAGCCCATGGCAAAAAAGTCTGAAAACATAGCATTAAAGGAACCTTTAAATTTCAACGAGACCTGGGAAGGACTCATGGAAAATGAGAAATTTATCAAGGTTTTCCTTTCAGATGTTCTTGAAGACTATATCGTAAAACAGCGCTGGTATGGCGGAAAGGCCAGTAAACTGAAATATATTGAACTCGCAGAATATTTTCGTTTACAGCAACACGATGAGGTATACTATGGGCTGATCCTGGAAGTAAATTATGTCGAAGCATTTTTTCAGCATTACTTTCTTCCTATTGCTTTTGTTTCAGATGAAAGTTTTGCCAAGGAAGATCGAATCCTGCCTGTAAGCATAAAGAATCAAAAGGGGTTTATCATCGATGCTACCAATCTTGAGGCTTTCAGGCGTGTTGTTTTTGAACGCATCCTGACTGCAATTCCAAACGATCGTACGCCGGTTCAATATCACAAAAGCATTCGGCTTACCGATACGCAATATGAGTCCTCGAGGTTCATGGGCATGGAACAGAGCAACACCTCAATAATATATAACGACAAGTATGTTCTGAAGTTTTTCAGGAGGATTTATGCCGATAAGAATCCCGACTACGAAATGAGCCGTTTTCTGTCGGAAAAGAAAGAATTCCGAAATACACCCTCATATTTGGGAAGTATTAATATCATTGACTCAGACGGAGCGAATATCACCATCGGTCTTATGCAGGAGTTGCTGCCAAACCAGGGCGATGCATGGGAGTATATGCTGGATCGATTGCACAG
>JABDPL010000169.1 GCA_013042825.1 Flavobacteriaceae bacterium
GTGCGTATTACCTTGATATCCGCCTAATGATTCGAAGAGGCTTTTGGTGTATGCGAAATTTGCCCCATTACATAGTATCGGACGATCAAGTCCGAATGTCCCGACCGTTAGCCCCTGAAGTGCCAGAAAATCGAGAAACTGGAATTGTGACAAGAGCGTAAAATTCGGCCTGTAGCTAACCGGAGCTATGACCATCGATAGGTTATTCGAATGGATGAATGCGCTTAAGGATCTCAGCCAGGTTGAAGGCAATATACAATCGGCATCGGTTGTAATGATCCAGGGGAAATCGGCCCGATCGATACCACTTATCAAAGCATTCTTCTTTCCGATCCCATCAGCATGAGAATTTGTTAAAAGAGAGATTCTCAACTCGGGATGAGAGGCCCTGAACGATCGTATTATTGCCACCGAATCATCCTCGGAATGATCATCGATCATAAGGACCTGAAAGCTGTCTTTCGGATAATCTAAAACTTCGATAGATTTCAGTAATCTGAGTAAATGCTGTGATTCATTTCTGAATGGAATGATGACGGAGAAGCTTGTGATGGCATTCATATCCAGATCGTTGAAAGCCTCAATACGGTTGTACCCGATCAAGACTGCTATTAAGAAAAAGGTGTAAACCAAAATAAAGATCACGCTTAATGTCCACATGACTATCAGATGTTTTCTCTATTAATCGTCCGGTAATTCAATACGTAAAAACTTCCAAGGATTGCGGGAAAGACAAAATTCAAAATCCACATTAAGGTGATTATACTCAGTATTGTTAAGTCGTTTACACGAACTATATTGAATAAATATAGGGCTATTGTGCCTTTTACCAGGACGTCTGTAAGTACAAATGTGGGAATGACTGAAGACATAAAATACATGGTGGTGATAACTATCATAGCCCGTTCATAACTCACGTCGACACCAAAAAATTTAAGCATGAGATAGAACTGAAATGAGAAAATAAGATACCTTAAAATTGACAATCCAAGGGTCTGAGAACTCAGCTTCAGCGGCAGTGATTTCACAAATCGAAGCAAGGATTTGAGGCTGAAGCCCCTTAACCGTATACCCTTATGTTTAACACTGAAAACAGAAAACAGTATAATGACAATTGCGATCAATAATAATCGGGCAATTCGAAATAAAGGCAGGTCGAGGCCATAGAGTTTCCAGAAAAAGAATAACCCCAATATCCCGAATATTACGGTTGCCCCCATTTGCATCATATGGGAGATCAGGTTTAAGGCTAGGATCTTTTTTTTCAGATCCTTTGGGAAATAGGCGGTCTTTACCGCATAGTCTCCAATCCGATTAGGTGTGATGAGAGAAGCGGTCAATGCGGCCAGGCTTTGTTTAAGAGCCTCTGAAAAACTGATTTTCCGCACAAAACCGACTAGTTTTTTCCATTTCAGAATTTCAAAAAACCAGTTAAAAATCGACAAAAAGAGCAAAAAACAGATGTTTTTTACTGAAAAAACCTCATTTTTGATCAAAAATTGCCAAAAAACATCAAATTTTAAATTTTCATTATTGATGAGTTTATCGTATATAAAATATCCTGCTCCTATAACGATGCTGACCTTGATTACAAAGTAGAAGAATTGCCGGGTTTTATGCGGAAGGGCTCCGAACATTTTAGTATCTTTCGATTGCTCTCAGCCAAAATAATACTTTTATAAGCATATGATCGGTTCAATGTGGAAATTCAGATTATTAATTGGGATTGCTTTGGTGATTGCCGTGAATTCGTCCATAGCCCAGCCGGAGACTAATAAATGGAAATTTCATTTCGCTCTTGGAATTAACAGCCCGTTTGACAGTGATAGTTCAGATGATTTTAAATTCAATTCTGTTAACTTTCCCTCGATCAATCTGGGTATTCAGCATATGTTCAACCGGCAATGGGGCGCTAAATTCGACCTTGGCTATAACCGTGCGAAAAACGATGATAATTCAACCGAATTCAAATTGAATTATACCAGGATCAATCTCCAGGCCGTATACGATTTCAAAGATGTATTGGCATTTATGCCTTTGCGAACGGCTTTGGTATTGCATGCCGGTCCCGGTTTGAGTTTCAGTAAGCCTCTTAGTCCGTTTTCCGACAATAATTATACATATCTGAATGCATTGGCCGGACTGGAGGTGCATTACGGAGTAGCGCAAACCGTATCGGTTTATGCAGACCTCTCCTATGCTTTCGGGTTTTCAGGAGATGACAAGTATGATCCTGCCGTCGATGGATTTTCATTTAACGGTGATGTGCTTTTTTTAACTGTGGGAGTTTCGGTTTCCCTAAGCGGATGTTATTTTTGTGATTGATGGCTGAAGAAAAAATAATCCTAGGAATCGATCCCGGTACTACCATAATGGGATTCGGACTCATAAAAGTATGTGGCAAATCAATGGAGTTTATGCAACTAAACGAATTACACCTTCGGAAGTATGAGGGCCATTACCTCAAATTGAAGTTGATATTCGATCGCACTATCGAACTTATCGATACCTATCATCCCGATGAAATCGCTATTGAAGCGCCGTTCTTTGGTAAAAACGTTCAGAGTATGCTGAAACTAGGGCGCGCACAAGGTGTGGCCATGGCAGCTGGTCTCAGTAGGCAGGTACCCATAACAGAGTATTCACCCAAGAAAATAAAGATGGCTATCACCGGTAATGGGAATGCCTCAAAGGAACAGGTTGCAAAGATGCTTCAACAGCAACTGGGATTGAAAGAACTTCCGAAAAACTTGGATTCGACAGACGGGTTAGCAGCAGCCGTATGTCATTTCTATAATTCAGGAAAGCCTGAAGTTGGAAAGAATTATTCGGGCTGGGACGCATATGTAAAGCAAAACCAGGACCGCATCGGTTAAATCAAACTCAGAGTCATAGCTGGAATTTACATCCATATCCCCTTCTGTAAACAAGCCTGTTTCTATTGTGATTTTCACTTTTCTACCTCTTTAAAGAAAAAGGATGAACTGCTGCAAGCCCTAATCAAGGAGATCGAACTTCGACGTCAGGAACTCGCTGAGCAGGTGGTGGAAACAATTTATTTTGGAGGTGGTACTCCCAGTCTGTTGAATCGCTATGAATTGAATCAAATTTTAAACTGTATTATAGAAAATTACCAGGTAATTCAAGATCCTGAAATAACACTTGAGGCCAATCCCGATGATTTAACCGAGGATTATTTGCGTTCGCTTGCCGATTCTCGAATTAACAGGTTGAGTATAGGTATACAGTCATTCAGAGATGAGGATCTCAAACTGATGAACCGGGCCCATACGGCAGAGATGGCTAAAAACACGCTTTCATTGGCGAAAAATCTATTCCAAAATATTTCGATAGACCTGATCTACGGCATTCCGATTTCAGACAGGAGTAAATGGCACTCTAATGTAGACATTGCTCTGGAGTATGAGATACCCCATATTTCGTCATACGCCTTAACCGTTGAGCCCAAAACAGCGCTTTATACCTTTATAAAAAAAGGCTTGATACCTGAACCCGAAGATTCAGCTGCAGAAGAGCAATTTCATCTGATGATTGAATTGTTGAACCAAGCCGGATATATACATTATGAATTATCGAATTTTGGTAAACCGGGTTATTTCAGCAAGAATAATTCGGCCTACTGGCAGGGGAAATCCTATATGGGAATCGGCCCTTCTGCCCATTCGTTTTCAGGTAAGGAACGCAGCTGGAATGTAAGGAATAACAACCTCTATATAAAAGCATTGAACGAGGGCCGTTTACCTGCCGAACGAGAAGAATTAAGCAAGACCGATCGCTTTAATGAAATGATCATGACCGGATTAAGAACCATATGGGGTGTATCATTGGAGCAGGTGCGGGAACAATTCGGAGCGCTTTATGAAACCCACCTGATCCGGCAGTCCGAAACTTATATTAAGGAACAATTGTTGTATATTGAAAACGGCAAATTGCTGGTAACAAAAAAGGGAAAATTCCTTTCCGACGGTATTGCCAGCCATCTATTTAAACTGAACCTTGAATGATCGCGCAGCTCGTTATAAATAGCAGAAAAGTAAGTGTTGATTTATCAAAACCCCTGGATATATCGATTCCGCTTATATCCTCCTCAAAGAATGTGAATGCCTGGTATATCGGTCCGCCAAAGATCGAACCGGTCGTTTTTAAAGGATGGACAGCAGCCGTTGCCCAGGGCGCCTCTATAAATTTCAATACTATTGAATTCAATCCACATGCTCACGGTACACATACCGAGACAGCTGGGCATATAACTGAAACGGTTCATTCCATCAATAAGCACCTCAAGCGCTTTATATTCCTGGCCGAGGTTGTAACCGTCGCTCCTGAAAAAATGGGAGATGATATGGTGATATCAAAGAAACAACTGCGCTTTGCTCTGGGAAATAAGAAAAGGGAAGCAATTGTGATAAGGACACTACCGAATACACGTGAAAAGCTGAGTAAGCAATACTCGCATACCAATCCACCATATCTGTTGGAAGAGGCCGCTATATACCTTAGGCAAAAAGGAATAAAACATTTATTGATCGATTTGCCCAGTGTGGATCGGGAAAAAGACGATGGTGTCCTGGCATCACATCATGCGTTTTGGGATGTTAATGGAAAGATAAGGCTCGATGCAACCATAACGGAATTCATTTATGTGTCGAACAAAATTGAGGACGGGCCCTACTTATTAAATCTTCAGATCGCTCCCTTCGAAAATGATGCCTCGCCGAGTAAACCTGTTCTTTATAAAATTATGGCTTAAATGGAAACGTTTCTAGGACTCATAATCGGCATTTTACTGGCTGCGATATTATTTTATGCCTGGCGATATTTTCAGAATAAAAAATTGACCAAGGAGCAATCCGTTATCCTTATAGATAAGGTTAGAAGGGTATGTAAATTTATAACGGTGGAAGGTGATTTCGCAGAGATATACCATTACGAGGATGTCAAGCAAAAATTCCTTAACATGATCACCGCACGCAAGAAAGCGCTGGTGGTCATAAATGCCAAGGCCCATATCGGATTTGACCTGAAAAAGGTAAAAATGGAAGCCGATACAAAGACCAAACGTGTTATCATAAGATCCTTTCCAAATCCAGAGGTATTATCTATAGATACCACTATAAATTATTACGATAAGCGGGATGGATACTTCAATAGGTTTGCTGCATCCGATTTGAGCGAATTGCAAATCGAAGCCAAAAAACACATCGAGGAAAAAATACCGGAGAGTGGACTGTTTGACGTGGCCAAAGGGGAAGCCCTTGAGGCCATTTCCCTGATCCAGACCATGGTTGAGACCATTGGCTGGACTTTGGACTATTCCAGTTTGAAATTAGAATCGAACCATCCCGATCATTTAGATGCACATCGATCAGATACGTAATCACTGCCTGGCAAAAAAAGGGACAACAGAAGAATTTCCGTTCGATCAGGATACCCTGGTGTTTAAGGTTATGAATAAGATGTTTGTTATCGCGCCGCTGGACAAATGGGAACGTGGCGAAGCTACCTTAACCCTTAAATGCGACCCGGATTATACCATGGAATTAAGGGATCGTTATGAGAGCATATATCCCGGTCCTTATGTAAGTAATAAACATTGGAACACAGTTGATCTGTTCACAGGCGAATTGCATCCGGAATTCGTTCTTGAACTCATCGATCATTCATATGATATGGTAGTCAAGGGTATGCCGAAACGGCTAAGAGACGAATTATTCTGATCGTTTCTCTTTCCTGAAGAAACCGAAGCCGAGGGGAATGATCAGGAACAAAAAAAGATAGCGGCCCGTTATCAATCCGTATAAGGTGATGGCAATTCCAACCAGTAAAAGTAGTTGCAAATAATTCTTCTTTATATTTTTATTAATTCCCATTTCTAAGGGTTAAATTTACAAAACTAATACCAACCGATTACCTATGGAATGGAGAGGTGTAATGCCTGCAGTAACCACAAAGTTCGATACTGACGACGGGCTGGATCTTAGGATGTTCGAGCACAATATCATGGCTCAGCTGGAGGCAGGTGTTCATGGTATCGTTCTCGGGGGAACTCTGGGTGAAGCCAGTACTTTGAGCGATCAGGAAAAACGCATACTCACCCGTACGACCGTAAAGCTTGTAAATGGCCGCGTGCCGGTACTTATCAATATTGCCGAGCAGAGTACCAAAGCAGCGATAAACTCGGCTTTAAAAGCAGAAGACGATGGTGCAAACGGATTGATGATGCTGCCACCTATGCGTTATAAGGCCGGTGACCGTGAAACCGTAGTGTATTTTAAATCGGTTGCAAAACGTACATCCTTACCTATAATGGTATATAATAATCCTGTTGATTATAAGATCGAAGTGACCCTGGAGATGTTTGATGATCTCTTAGAATGCGAAAACATCCAGGCAGTTAAGGAATCAACCAGGGACATTACGAACGTTACGCGCATAAAAAACCGTTTTAGCGACCGTTTAAAGATCATGTGCGGCGTAGATACCATTGCTTTGGAAAGCCTTCTCATGGGAGCCGATGGCTGGATTGCCGGGCTGGTAGATGCCTTCCCTGAGGAAACCGTTGCCATATACGAATTGCAGCGTGTTGGAAAAATAAAAGAAGCTGTGGAAATATACCGCTGGTTCATGCCCCTTTTGGAATTGGATATCGATCCTAAACTTGTTCAGAATATCAAGTTGGCAGAGGTAGCCACAGGTTTGGGCACCGAATTGGTAAGACCGCCCCGGCTGCCCTTAATAGGTGAAGAACGGAAACGTGTGATGGCCATAATTCAGAAAGGACTGGACACCCGGCCCCAACTTCCAGATTACAAATCTTTGAAATAATAGTTTAACAGAACTATAAATTAATTATATGATTACCGGAGAAAACTTTATCGGTTTTGAGCGCTCGGCAATGGGAGACCGCACGTACAGCACGTTTAATCCCAAACTCAATATTGAAAATTCGGAAGTGTTCCACGAAGCTACGGAGCAGGAGATCGAAGATGCCGTGAGCAAGGCTAAAGATGCCTTTTCAGACTATTACCAAATGTCAGGTACACGAAAAGCACAATTTTTGAATACCATTGCTGACGAGATCATGGATCTCGATGATGAACTCATAAGCGTTTATTGCCGGGAATCGGGGTTGCCTGAGGGACGGGCAAAAGGTGAACGGGGAAGAACTGTGTTTCAATTACGCTCATTCGCTGAACTGGTCGCTAAGGGAGACTGGGTTGAGGCCACTATCGACAGCGCTCAACCAGAACGAAAACCGCTGCCTAAACCCGATATCAGAAAAATGAACATACCGCTGGGGCCTGTTGTGGTATTCGGCGCCAGTAATTTCCCATTAGCTTATTCTACGGCAGGAGGCGATACGGCCTCAGCGCTGGCT
>JABDPL010000176.1 GCA_013042825.1 Flavobacteriaceae bacterium
GTAAACCGTATCATGGGTGGCAGCTTGTATATTCTGGCAGGAAATGTTTACAACTGGAAGGTACAGCACAACGTGCTTCATCATACCTATACCAATATTCACGGTCATGACGAGGATATGGATGCCGGTAGGATAATTCGATTTTCGCAACATGCCAAATGGAAATGGTTTCATCGTTTCCAGCACTATTATTCGATCTTTCTCTATGGGTTGTTAACCCTGAATTGGGCGATTACAGTCGATTTCATTCAAATGAAACGCTATATGAAGCGAAAATTGTCCTACGGGAAATTTCCGAATCCGATCGTCAACTGGAGTAAGCTGGTAATAACCAAAATCATTTATTTAACGATGTGGATTGTGATTCCGTTGATCATTATGGATATTGCGTGGTGGAAAATCCTGATAGGCTTCTGCGTTATGCATTACACAGCCGGAATTATCCTGAGTATTGTTTTTCAATTAGCCCATATCATGGATGAGGCGGAGATGCCTTTACCTGAAACTAATGGCACTATGAAAAACACATGGGCCATACATCAGCTTCGTACAACAGTCAATTTCTCCACAAAAAACCGGCTCGTCAATTGGTTCACCGGCGGACTGAATCATCAGGTTGAGCATCATATTTTCCCTCACATCAGCCACGTACATTACAAAAACATATCGAAGATAGTACGAAATACGGCCAAGGAATTTAACCTGCCATACAATGAGTACCGATCGATGAGAAAAGCTGTTGCTGCTCATTTTAAATTCCTGAAAGAAATGGGTATGAAACCTATGGTACCTGCATAAAACTATAATTGATGAAATCACTTTCCGAACGCATTAACCGGCTATCAACTTCTCAAACCCTGGCCATGGCAGCTAAGGCACGGGAATTGAGAGAGCAGGGACAGGACGTTATTGGCTTGAGTTTAGGCGAACCTGATTTTAATACTCCCGATTTCATAAAAGAGTCAGCCATTCAGGCTATTAACGACAATTACAATTCATATACTCCAGTTGACGGTTACAAGGAATTAAAACAAGCCATTATCAACAAATTCCAACGTGATAATGCGCTCTCCTACACATTACCTCAAATTGTGGTTTCAACCGGCGCCAAACAGTCCTTGGCAAATGTCGCCATGGTTACCCTCAACCCCGGTGATGAAGTTATACTCCCATGCCCCTATTGGGTGAGTTATGCTGAAATCGTCAAGCTGGCCGAGGGTGTTCCTGTGGAGATTGAAACCTCCGTTGAGCGTGATTTTAAAATGACTCCGGATCAGTTACGTGCGGCCATTACAGCAAAAACCAGAATGCTATGGTTTAGTTCACCCTGTAATCCGAGTGGTTCGGTATACAACAAAGCCGAGTTAAGAGCGTTGGCTGATGTCCTTAGGGATTATCCGGAAATACTTGTGGTCTCCGATGAGATCTATGAGCATATCAATTTTGGTGAACCGCATTTCAGCATAGCGCGTTTTGACGATATGTATGATCGCACCATAACCGTGAACGGGGTTTCGAAGGCATTCGCTATGACCGGTTGGCGTATCGGCTTCATAGGAGCTCCATCCTGGATCGCCAGGGCCTGTAATAAGATGCAGGGGCAGATAACCAGCGGTGCGAACTGTATCGCACAGCGTGCCGTAATCACCGCGATGGAAGCGAGTCCGTCGAAGATTCAATATATGGTTGATGAATTCAGATCGAGGCGGGATCTAATTCTCAAATTGCTTCACGATGTTAATGGCTTCAAGGCCAATATCCCTGAGGGCGCCTTCTATGTTTTTCCTGATATTTCTTATTTCTTTGGAAAGACGCTTAAAGGGCACAAGATCAATAATGCCACGGATTTCTCGATGTATTTGCTGGAAGAAGCCCTTGTTGCTACGGTAACTGGTGACGCCTTCGGCAGTCCGGACTGCATCCGTATTTCATATGCTGCGTCAAAGGAACAGATAACCGAAGCTATTAATAGGATAAAGGCGGCTGTTAGTTAGTACATGCAGCAAAAGCCATCTTCGGTTAACCGAACAATGGCCTTTACACTGCACTTACTCCTAAATATTAATGAACTAACATTTATTCATTAAATAACACTAACTAACTATTTTCTGTATGTCATTCTCTACGGAATTCTATTTATCCGGGATAAATCAATCTCACCCGCTAACAACCTGTTTTTAATTTTTTAATCGATCTTCAGGGAATTCAGGTCGGGTTCAATTCATTCAACCTGGCTCCTGCAACCTAGGCTAGCACCCAGGCCAGTACGGTTGCAAATAAAGCTAGCTTGATCATTGCCCCGGCATATGAGGGGAATCGGTACTGGTGGCTTTTCGCCCGCTGTCTGGCAGCAAAAATCGTATGCGGTTCAGCATTGAAAAAATTGTTCTTGGCTACCTGCTTGTATTCAGAATTTAATATGCCCTCATAAGTCTCTATAATCGGTTCGTTAACCTGTACTGGAAGAGACTCTATATTTTGTTGTAATGCTATTGATTTCATGACATTGTTTTTGGTTGATTACGGCTATATGACGCGAGATCCTGTGTTTTGTTACAGCTTGTATCGCAACTATAGCGGGGGATACAGGCTATAAACCATCGGGAGATATCATAAATACTGATGGTTCGGGAATATGTTAAATATTTGTGTCGCGGGTTGAAATGAGGCTTAAGTTCAACGTTTATTCCAGAAAAATGGCGTCAATAAAATCAAAACCGTGAATAACTCTAAGCGGCCGATTAGCATCAGAAAGGCACACCACCACTTACCCAGGGTAGGCATATTGTAGAAATTGTCAACCGGACTGAATTCACCAAGTGCCGGCCCAACATTACCCAAGCTTGAAGCGGCAACACCTATTGCCGATTCGAAATCCAGCCCTAACATGGAAAACCCAAGAGCTCCAATGATAAACGATAGCATGTAGATAATAAAGAACCCTTTGATATTGAAAACGATCTTTTCGCTAATGGAATTACCGTTATACCTCACCGGCAATACCGCATTCGGGTGCAATGTACGCCTGAATTCCAAAATCCCATTTCGTATCAGGATGAGGTGTCTCACGACCTTTACCCCTCCCGCAGTGCTTCCGGCGGAACCACCGAGGAACATCAATCCGAAGAAGAAGACCAGAAGAAACGGTGTCCATGCGGTAAAATCGGCCGAGACAAAACCCGTTGTGGTTATAACCGCCAACACTTGAAATAATGCATGCCTCACAGCGCTTTCAGCTTCTCCCAGAACCATGGGATGCGCTACGGTTGATGCAGCGATGTCCGCCCTGAAATAAATGATTAGTGCAGCGATAACCGTAAAAACAAAAATAAATCGCCAATAAAGTTTGAACTCCTCATCCCTAATAATCCTCAGAATGCGGCCCTTAAAAATAAAATAACTCAAAACAAAGTTCATTCCGGCCAGGAACATAAACAGCATGACGATATACTGGATTAAAGGATTGGCATTCCAATGGGCCAGACTTGCATTCTTTGTTGAAAATCCGCCGGTTGATACCGTACACATAGAATGGTTTATAGCATCGAAGAAAGACATTCCCGCCAGATTGAGCAATACGGTTTCAGCAGCGGTATATCCCACATAGATCAACCATAATCGCTTTGCTGTGTCGGTTATTCTAGGGTGCAGCTTATCTGCACTTGGCCCTGGTGCTTCAGCAGCAAAAAGCTGCATCCCTCCAATGCCCAATAATGGAAGAATGGCCACCGCCAACACAATAATCCCCATACCGCCTATCCAATGGGTTAAGCTTCGCCAGAACAATATGCCTTCAGGCAATACTTCAATATCATTTAAAATCGTGGCGCCGGTGGTCGTGTAACCCGATATCGTCTCAAAGAAAGCATTTGTAAAACTCGGAATAGTATCGGTAAAGATATAAGGTAATGTACCCGACAGGGCCATTATTAGCCATCCGAAGGTAACCACCACATAGCCCTCGCGCTTGTTCATTTCCTTGTTATGACGGCGGGTATTTATCATGAGCACAAGACCAGCTGCAATAACCGCCACTCCGGCAAGGGATATATTCACGGCCTGGCCATCGTTGTAAACATAGCTCATAAGGGATGCCGCGAGCATAAAGCCCCCATTGAAGCACAACAACAAGCCAAGAAAATGCAGGATGATCTTGAAATTAAGCCGCATATTAAAAGAAAAAGCTTTCTACTTTTTTTATGGACTTACGCAGACTGCACACCACTATTCTATCGCCCTCCTGAACACGAAAGTCACCCAAAGCGATGATACCCTCACCTTCACGGATCACACCGCCAATGATCGCTGATCTAGGAAAATTTAACTCCCTGATCAGCTTGCCATTGATCTTAGAGGTAGGCTTTACATAAAACTCGAGTAATTCAGCATTCATCGTACTCAATTTGGTCATGGCCACTACCTCTCCTTTCCTGATGTACCTGAAGATGTTATTAGCAGCCAGAAGTTTCTTGTTGATCAATGTATCAACACCTATTGAATGGGATAATTCAAAATAATCGATATTCTCAACCAGGGCAATGGTCTTTTTTACGCCTTTAGATTTGGCCACCAAACAGGACATGATATTCGTCTCTGAATTTCCGGTGACCGAGATAAAGGCATCCATTTCGTCGATATTCTCTTCATCAAGCAATTCAACATTCCGGCCATCGCCATTAATAACCAGACTATTGTTGAGGTTATCAGCCAGTTCGAATGCTTTTTCTCGATCCTTTTCAATAAGTTTTACCTTATAATTGTTTTTTGAGAGTGTATCTGCGGTTTTTGCACCAATCTTCCCACCCCCAAGTATCATTACGCGTTTGATCTGCGTATTAACCTGGCCTGTCAGGTTACAGATCTCCTCATCACCGCCCTTTGACGTCATAAATACCACATGGTCTCCCTCTTTTAATATGGTATCACCCCTTGGAATGATGGTGTAGTGCGTCGCATATCTTTGGATGGCGATAGGGACAAAATGAACATCAGGAAGAAGGTCTGCAGCTTCCTTTACCGTCTTTTCAATGAAAACCGCACTTTTCGACAGGTTTAAACCAAGCATGGTCAATGCCCCATCTTCGAATTGGTAAGAATCATTAAAAGCAGCCTGGTCTAAAAGCAATTCAATCTCTGCAACTGCAAGCGACTCAGGAGAAATCAATTCATCTATTCCAAATTTTGTAAACCCGATCTCGTCCTTATAGTCGATGAATTCTGTATTGCTGATCCGGGCTATGGTCTTTGCCGCCCCGAGTTGCTTGGCCAGTACGCATATCGTAACATTAGTGGTCTCAGACGAGGTAACTCCAATTACCAGGTCGGCCTGTTTCACCCGGGCTTCCTTCAATATTGAAATAGAAGTTGCATCACCCTTTATAACCTTGATATCAAGATGATTAGCAGCGTAAGTCAGGTTATCACGCTTGGTGTCGATAAGGGTTATCTCCTGTGATTCGTAGGACAGTAATTTTGCCAAATGAAATCCGACTTCTCCGGCTCCGGCAATAATGATTTTCATTTAACTGTAATTGTAAACAGACCCGCAAATATACTTTAATTTTAGGGATTTGTTATTGAATTCCATTTCTTTGCATTCGCAAGTTGAGAGACAGAAAATATGTCAGAATCGGTAAAGCCATATAAGGATAGTGACCTGAGTAAAAAACAGCAGGTCACCGCTATGTTCGATACCATTTCGAAAGAGTATGACGGTCTAAACCGTGTAATTACCTTTGGAATCGACAGAAAATGGAGGAATAAGGTGGTAAAGCTTGTTGCGGCTACTCATCCCAAATCGATTCTTGATATAGCAACCGGAACAGGTGACCTGGCCATAGCGCTTGCAAAAACAAAGGCTGAACGTATCGTTGGCTTGGATCTGAGCGAGGGTATGCTGTCGGTTGGCCGGAAAAAAATAAACCGAAAGAAACTCAGCAGACAGATCGAGATGGTGACGGGAGATTCTGAAAATTTGTCCTTTGAGGACAACAGCTTCGATGCTATTACCGTAGCCTTCGGAATACGGAATTTCGACGATCTTGAAAAAGGTTTAAAAGAAATCCTCCGTGTACTGAAGCCTTCCGGCATCTTCGTTATTCTCGAGACCTCTGTTCCTTCAAAATCACCATATAAGCAGGGCTATAACCTGTATACCAAATACTTGCTGCCGCTTATCGGGAAATTATTCTCAAGAGATAAATCGGCCTATTCCTACTTAAGCGAGTCAGCAAAGAACTTCCCCTACGGGGAAGCACTTAACAATATTTTGACCGAAATTGGGTTTATTAATGCAATGGCTTTACCGCAAACATTTGGCTCGGCCACAATATATATCGCCTCAAAGTAGTACTATGAAACGAATTTTGCCCTTGTTCTTTATGCTTTTTCTGGGTCTGAGTGCCAATGCCCAGTTATTTGACAAAGAGCGGATCAGAAATAACGAGAACTTCGACAAGGCCTTCTTGTCATGGGGGTATTACCTCGGTATAAATAACTTTGATTTCAATTTTGATTACGAGCAAAACCTGAAGGATATCCAGGTTGAACGAACCTTCGGATTCAGTGTCGGACTCATAGGGAATATGAGGATCAGCGATCATCTGGATCTTCGATTAGAGCCCGGGCTGTTCATCACCAAAAGGTTTTTGTACTATCATCCTTCCTATTTTACGGGAATGGAATTCAACGACTCCGATCTGGAACGAGAGGTCCGATCAACCTACATTCATGTTCCTCTTCTTTTGAAAATTTCGACAAAACGAGTCAATAATATCAAACCTTTCATTGTTGTTGGTCTGTCTTCCTCCCTAAATCTGTCCAGTAACCAGGATAATCCAGATGATAATAGCGTGGGAGAATTCAGGTCACGCAAGAATCTCTACTCTTATGAATTGGGATTCGGTATTGATATGTATCTCTTCTGGTTTAAATTCACCCCATCGATTCGCGGAATTTTTGGTACGAATGATGAATTGGTCAGGGATAACAACCCCAACAGTCCGTGGACCGGCAATGTGGCCAGCATGAAGACCAGGGGTTTATTTATCTGTTTTACTTTTCAATAGTTCGTCGTTTAAACTCAGCCATTACTATTGCCATGGCGTTAGCAACATTTAAACTCTCGGTCAGCTGAATTGAGCCAAAGCGCGGTATTCCAATTTTTTGTTGAACTAAATTCTCTAAGGGTTCAGAGATGCCATGGGCTTCATTACCAAAAACGATTATCCCCTTCTGTGGTAGATCGGTGGTAAATATATTGCTGCCATCCATGAATGTTCCTAGAGATGAAAGCCCTGAATACTTCAAAAGCACTTCCAAATCGGAGTAGGTTACATTCACCCGCGCCAGAGATCCCATACTTGCCTGAACCACCTTCGGATTGTAACAGTCTGCAGTTTCTGAGCTGCAAACCAGATCACGAATACCGAACCAGTCGCAAAGCCTTATAATGGTCCCCAGATTACCTGGATCCCTCACATTGTCCAGGGCGACGATAAGTCCATTAAGCTCGATGGGTTTAGGCTCAGGGATTTTGAAAATTGCCAAAGCAGCCTGTGGTGTCTTCAAAAAGCTGATGCGTTTGAGTTCTTTTGGTGTAATTCTTGTGCTCATATCATCCGAAACCTTATATTCACTCGTAGTTGTATAGAGCTGATGTAATTGGAAATCAGAATTCAGCAGTTCAAGGATGACTTTTTTCCCTTCTGCTACGAAAAGCTGATTTGCGGTTCTTTGTTTTTTTTGTTTTAAACCAGCTATGAGCTTGAATTGGTTTTTACTTAACATTCAAATAACGTACTTTTGAGATTAGGTTGCGGCTGATGGCATGGGATCTAATTTATAATTCTGTTGTTGAAATACCCTCACGTAAAAATATTATTATTTCTTGTACTTCTCAGTCTGATCACCTCATGCAATGTAGTAAAACGAGTTGGTGAAACCGAATATCTTCTTACAAGCACGTCCGTAGAGGTTAATGGAAAGAACACCAATAAGGAGGAAATCAATAATCTGCTCTATCAGCGCCCTAATTCAAAAGCGCTGGGAATTCCACTGCGTTTGCATATATATAATTTGGCAAGACCGAAACGCGATTCACTCTTTGAAGCCTGGCTAGATAAAAACCCCAGGAAGCGTGAACGCATGAACCGGGTATATTCCAAAAAGCAGGTCAGCCGGTTCAAGGAATCGGCTCTAGGCTTTAATAAATGGCTGCGATCAACCGGTGAGGCTCCTACAATTATCGACTCGATCAGGACAGCAAAATCGGTTAAGAACCTCGAGGATTATTATTTCGTCAATGGATGGTTTGATCGCAAGGTAAATTATTCCCTGGAGCCTACAGGCGAAAAACGCGCGAAGATCGATTTTAAGGTTCAAACCGGGGAACCCTATTTCCTCGATTCCCTATGGGCAAACATTAGCTCGCCTGTGATTGATTCCCTCTACTATAGGAAAATTTCTGGATCTCATTTAAAATCAGGAAATCAATTCAACCTGCTCGATTTCGAAAAGGAAAGGGATCGGCTCAATACTCAATTCAGAAATAGTGGTGTTTATTATTTTTCTCAGGATTATGTCAGTTTTGAAAATGACACTGTCGGTAAAAATAAAAAAGTTGATGTTGAACTTAGAATCCAGGATCGCATCATAAGAAATGAAGACTCTATTGCAAGAGTACCCTTCAAAATATACACGATTAGAGATGTTAATATCATCACTGATGATGCCTTCGAAAATCGCGGCAAATCTTTTCAGGATACAATTGTTTATGAAAATTACAACTTCTACAGTTACGAGGGTATACGATACAAACCAAAGGCACTTACCGACGCTGTATTTATAGAAAAAGATGAAATCTTCAGGGATATCGATCGTACCTACACCTTCCGGTACCTGAATGAACTGCAGACCTTCAAATATCCCAATATTGAATATGTGGAAAATGAAGAGGACACTACCTTGACAGCGAACATCTATCTAACGCCCAGGAAGAAATTCGGTCTCGGATTTGATTTCAATATTTCCCAAAGTAATATTCAGACTGTCGGATTATCCTTTAGCACCTCCTTGTTAACCCGAAATATTTTCAAAGGAGCTGAAACTCTTGAAGTATCGGCCATAGGATCGATAGGTGCTTCAAAGGATGGTGCTGGGGATGAGGATCAATTCTTCGACATCAATGAACTGGGAGCCAATATCAAACTCACCATTCCGAGATTTTTCTTTCCGCTTAACACGGAACGTATCATCCCAAAATTCATGTCGCCCAGCTCTCGGGTAAGTCTCGGATTTACCAGTCAGACTAACATCGGACTTGACAAGCAAACGGTTAATGGAATTGTAAACTATAAATGGTATCCTTCTGAAACCGTTACCAACGGCATGGACCTGTTTTCGGCCCAATATGTGAGAAACCTTAATCCGGATAATTATTTCAGCGTTTATCAGAATTCATTCACCCGTCTTGAAAATATCGCCCTTACAACCTATACCACACCGGCGGAATTCTTAATTGAGGTTGATGGCGATCAACAACTTAATCAGGCCCTGGCTGACGATTTTATCGACCTGGTTCTATCCGATTCCAACTTTCAGCAATCTGATCCTGAGGATTATCAGAATGTAAACAATATTAATGAGCGCAAGGAACGACTAACTGAAAATAACCTCATTCTGGCTACAAATTTCAGTTATTCAAAAGATAAACGTGAAAATGTTTTCGATGAGGACTTCTCGATTTTCAGGTTCAAGGTCGAATTTGCAGGAAACCTGTTATCGACCATTTCAAGGCTTCTTGGACAGGAGGAAAACAGCAATGGTAAATATGAATTGTTCAATGTTGCCTTCTCCCAATATGCCAAAACTGAATTCGATTATATCAAACACTGGTATCTGGGACGGAAGAATATTTTTGCTGTGCGGTCTTTCTTCGGAATAGCAATACCGTATGGCAATTCTACCAGCATACCGTTTGCCAAGAGTTTCTTTGCCGGAGGTACCAACGACAACCGGGCCTGGACAGCCTATAATCTCGGACCGGGAAGTTCAGACAGCAATGATGAGTTCAATGAGGCAAACATGAAGATCGCTTTAAGTGCTGAATACAGGTTTAATCTCTTCGGAAAAGTGAATGGAGCATTGTTTGTGGATGCCGGAAATATCTGGAATGTTTTTGATGATGTTGAGGATGATAACGCCACCTTCGACAACTTTGGCTCCCTGAAGGATATCGCTATCGGCTCCGGATTTGGATTGCGCTACGATTTCGGATTCTTCGTATTGAGAGGAGATATCGGCTTCAAGGCCTATGATCCTTCATTCCAGGATGATAACCGTTGGTTCAATGAATTCAATTTCTCTAAGGCGGTTTATAATATCGGTATTAACTATCCGTTTTAAAGGCCTCTTACTTCTTTTGTCGATTTCCCGCCTAATATTATTACGATCTGTAAAAATGTCTATTTTTGTAGCCTAATCAAAACAATTAATCATGGGGCATAATATCAAACCAGGTGTTGCAACCGGAAGGGAAGTTCAGGACATTTTTCAATTGGCCAAATCAAAAGGCTTTGCCTTACCGGCTGTTAATGTAATAGGATCAAATAGTGTTAATGGGGTTCTTGAAACCGCAAGGGAACTCAATGCTCCGGTTATTATTCAGTTTTCAAACGGCGGTGCATGTTTTAATGCAGGTAAAGGTTTAAGCAATGAAAATCAGCGTGCGGCGGTAGCAGGATCTATCGCTGGAGCCGAACATGTACACCTGATGTCAAAAATGTATGGTGTTCCCGTGATTTTACATACCGACCACTGCGCCAAGAAGTTGCTGCCATGGATAGACGGACTGTTGGACGCTGGTGAAGAACATTTTGAAAGGACGGGTAAGTCTCTATACAGCTCACACATGATCGACTTAAGCGAAGAACCGCTTGAGGAGAATATCGAGATATGCAAACGCTATCTGGAGCGCATGAGCAAAATGGGAATGACCCTCGAGATCGAATTAGGAATTACAGGTGGTGAGGAAGATGGCGTGGACAATACCGATGTAGATTCCTCAAAATTATACACTCAGCCTGAAGAAGTAGCTTATGCCTATGAAGAGTTGAGCAAGGTGAGTGATCAGTTTACAGTGGCCGCGGCCTTCGGAAATGTGCACGGTGTATACAAGCCAGGAAATGTAAAATTAACACCGAAAATCCTGAGAAACTCCCAGGAGTATATCACTGAAAAATATAACGTAGGCCACAATCACATCGATTTCGTTTTTCACGGTGGATCGGGATCAACAGTTGAAGAAATTCGTGAAGCGATTGGCTACGGTGTGATCAAAATGAATATCGATACCGACATGCAATATGCATTCATGAGCGGTGTTCGCGATTATTTCAAGACAAATGAGGGATATCTGCAATCGCAGATCGGAAATCCGGATGGGGATGATATTCCGAATAAAAAATATTACGACCCGAGAAAGTGGTTACGCGAGGGAGAAAATGCATTTGTGAGTCGTTTGAAGAAAGCTTTTGACGATCTGAATAATGTAAATACCTTGTAAAATTTCGTAATTTTACGTTCTAACTAACTAATAAATACTCCTCAATAATGGCTTGGTTCAAACGTAAAGACAAGGGTATTCAAACCCCAACCGAAGCAAAGCGCGATACACCCAAAGGGCTTTGGTATAAGTCACCTACCGGAAAAGTAGTTGATACTGAAGAGCTTGAGAAGAATTTTTATGTAAGTCCGGAGGATGGATATCACGTACGAATTGGGAGCAAGGAGTATTTTGAGATACTTTTCGACGATAATGAGTTCAAGGAACTAGATGCGAAACTCGAATCGAAAGACCCCCTGAAATTCGAGGATAATAAAAAGTATACCGAACGTTTAAAAATCGCCAAGGAAAAGACCAATTTAAAGGATGCGGTTAGAAGCGCCATAGGAAAATCAAAAGGAAAAGATCTGGTGATCGCCTGTATGGATTTCTCTTTTATAGGTGGGTCTATGGGAAGTGTTGTAGGTGAAAAGCTAGCGCGAGCCGCTGACTATTCATTGAAAAAAAAGATTCCATTGCTGATCATTTCGAAATCAGGAGGAGCACGTATGATGGAAGCTGCCATTTCTCTGATGCAATTAGCCAAAACATCGGCTAAACTAGCCCAATTAGCTGAAGCCAAAATACCTTATATTTCGTTATGTACCGATCCGACCACCGGAGGAACAACAGCCTCATTTGCGATGCTCGGAGATATCAATATAAGTGAACCTGGGGCATTGATCGGTTTCGCCGGACCTCGCGTGGTTCGGGATACTACCGGCCAGGAATTACCGGAAGGCTTTCAAACCGCTGAATTTGTGAAAGAACATGGGTTCCTCGATTTTATAGTGCATAGAAAAGATTTAAAGAACAGTATAAATCTCTATATCGACCTGATTACTAA
>JABDPL010000184.1 GCA_013042825.1 Flavobacteriaceae bacterium
ATAGGTATAGCTGTCATGGAGCTGATTGGCGGCTATACCGATTATGTTGAAAAGTTTGAGTTTCTGAGTGATCTCAGACAAAAGTTAGCGGGAACTATTTTTGAAAAAAATAATTGGCTTTACACTCTATTTTGGAGGTTAGGTGCAACTCTTGCTTACGTTTATTATTTCAGAGGCCTGCTTAAAAGTGGATCGCAGCAAAGGGTTTTGAAATTAATGGCCTCGGGTTTTGTAGTGGCCTGCATGGTGATAATCAGCAGTAATTTCAATGATTTTTTTGTACGGTCCTTTCCGGCGATCACGATCATGAGCTCATTACTGATAATTATCTCAACAGTGATGTATTTAATGCAGATTCTTCAGTCTGATAGGATTATAAATTTTTACAGATCATTAAATTTTTACATGGCTGCTGTGCTGTTGGTTTGGAACCTGATCATAACCCCCCTAATATTCTACGATGTGTACTATTCCAGGTCAGACATGCCGTATGTCGTGCTCAAGCACTCCATTTACCTGTTTTCTAATATCTTTATGTATCTATCCTTTTCTATTGCTTTACTATGCTGCAAACCGGAGAACCTATAATAAGTACAGATCCTGAACGGGCACTACTTCTCTATATGATAGGGGTTATCCTACTGGTCACAGCTCTAATAATCGCCTTCTTCGTTGTTTTTCAGAAAAGAAAGAATAAGATCCTTATGGATAAAATGCAGGAGAAGCAGCGTTTTGAGAAAGAACTGGCTAATTCACGTGTCGAAATACAGGAACAAACCCTAAAAAACGTCGGACAGGAATTACATGACAACATTGGTCAGCTGCTGTCCTACACCAATATGCAGCTGAATTTGGTAAATTCGATAGCAGAGGATGACTTACGGCCCAAACTCGAAGAGACAAAACGTGTTCTTGGGGAGGCTATTGAGGAGGTGAGGTCCTTATCTAAATCATTGAATCGGGATGTTATCTCAAATTTCGGATTGGTGTCGTCAATTGAAAATGAGGTGAACAGATTGAATAAGCTTAAATCGCTAAAGGCTACTTTTTCCTTGATGCATGATAGCCCGCAATTCAAGGACTCCGGAGATGAGTTAATCCTTTTCAGGATTATTCAGGAGTTTTTTTCCAATACCTTAAAATATGCTGAAGCTAAACATCTGGATATTCGAATGGAACCCTATAATCGATATATACTGATTACAGTTGAGGATGATGGTAAGGGTTTCGATAACGACAATTATGAAGCCGGTTCAGGATTGATAAATATGAAGAGTCGGGCTAAACTGATCAATACCGACCTCGAATTCACTACCAAACCAGGACAGGGCGTACGGATGCGGCTTTTCTATCCTATTGCAGATTCATAATCGCCTTCCAGACCGGATCACCCGCGGGAGGGGGAGCCTCGATTTCGATTTCAGCCTTGCTTACCGGATGGGTAAATACTATTTTCCGGGCATGTAAATGAATCCCTGCATCGGGATTACTCCTGGCAAATCCATATTTCAAATCTCCTTTGATGGGGCAGCCTATGCTAGCCAGCTGACATCGTATTTGATGATGCCGGCCCGTTTCAAGATCGATTTCAAGACAATGATAATTGTCTGTTGAATACTTCAATTTATAGTGAAGAATAGCTTGCTTAGACCCTTTAATTTCAGATGAGTAAGGTACTGATTTATTCTTCTTTTCATTTTTTAGGAGCCAATGAACAAGGGTGCCTTTTTCCGGAACCGGTCTTTCTTTCACAACTGCCCAGTAGGTCTTCTGAATTTGGCCCTGGGAAAACAGTTTGCTTATCCGGCTTAAGGCCTTAGAGGTTTTTGTAAAGACGACTATTCCGGTGGTCGGGCGGTCAAGCCTGTGCGGTACACCCAGGTATACATTCCCGGGTTTATGATATTTTTCTTTGATATATGATTTTAGGATTTCGCTTAAGGGGGTATCACCTGTTTTATCGCCCTGGACGATGTCACCAACGCGTTTGTTTATTATTAACAGGTGATTATCTTCATACAGGACCTGAAGGTTGTCCTTGTTGGTAAGGATCTTCGGCATGCAAATAAATTTAGTATTGCTCGCTTTCCGAAGGGAAATTAACCGATTTCACATCGCTGATATACTGTGATATGGCCTCCGTGATCTCTTCATACAAATTGAGATAGCGCCTCAGGAATCGCGGGTTGAATTCATGGGTCATGCCCAGCATATCATGTAAAACGAGAACTTGTCCGTCAACATGTTTTCCCGCTCCAATTCCTATAACCGGGATGGAAACACTCTCTGCTACTTCCTTGGCTAATTGTGCCGGGATCTTTTCGAGAACGATTCCGAAGCAACCGATCTTTTCAAGCAATTTTGCATCTTCACGCAGGCGCTCAGCCTCTTGCTCCTCTTTGGCACGAACGGTATAGGTGCCGAATTTATAGATAGACTGCGGTGTGAGTCCGAGATGGCCCATAACCGGTATTCCGGCATTCAGTATACGTTTGATAGATTCTTTTACTTCCTTACCGCCTTCAACCTTTACCGCATGGGCGCCGCTTTCTTTCATGATCCTGATAGCAGAGCGTAAGGCCTCCTTGGGATCACTTTGATAAGTCCCGAATGGCAGGTCAACCACAACCAATGCCCGTTCTATAGCCTTAACCACTGATGAGGCATGATAGATCATCTGATCCAGCGTAATGGGAAGTGTGGTCTCGTGGCCCGCCATGACATTACTGGCAGAGTCCCCAACGAGTATTACATCTATCCCTGCACCGTCAACCATTTTAGCCAGGGTGTAATCGTAAGCGGTGAGCATGGATATCTTCTCACCGGCTGATTTCATATCTACGAGCGACTTGGTTGTCACCCGCTTGTATTCTTTTTTTGCTTGAGACATATTCGGAAAGCAATGATGCTGTGTAAAAATAGTAAAAATGAACCGATGGCAATCAAATATTACCGATTCTGCGATCCTACAGCATTTTTTAATGACAGCTTGTCAGATTTTTTGTCATGGCATAAAGATTGACATGTAGAAGTTGTAATTAGAATTTAACACGAATCTGACAAAATAGAATTATGAGTAAAATAATTGGAATCGACCTGGGAACAACGAATTCATGCGTCTCTGTTATGGAGGGTAATGAGCCTGTTGTTATTCCCAATGCCGAAGGAAAACGAACAACGCCTTCTGTGATTGCATTCGTAGAAGGGGGTGAGATAAAAGTGGGTGATCCTGCAAAACGCCAGGCAGTCACCAACCCGACGAAAACGGTTTATTCGGTTAAACGTTTCATGGGAAATAAGTATTCAGAATCAAAGAGAGAGGCCGAGCGCGTGCCTTATAAAGTTGTGAAAGGTGACAACGATACACCGCGTGTCGATATCGATGGCCGCCTGTACACGCCTCAGGAACTCTCAGCCATGATTCTTCAGAAAATGAAGAAAACCGCTGAGGATTACCTGGGTACAAGTGTTTCGGAAGCGGTGATCACAGTTCCTGCTTACTTTAACGATTCTCAGCGCCAGGCTACCAAAGAGGCGGGTGAGATCGCCGGCTTAAAAGTACGCCGAATCATCAATGAGCCTACTGCGGCTGCGCTGGCATACGGACTTGACAAAAAAGGAAAGGACCAGAAGATCGTTGTATTCGATTTTGGTGGCGGTACACACGATGTCTCCATCCTTGAACTTGGTGACGGGGTGTTTGAAGTATTATCTACCGATGGTGATACGCACTTAGGCGGTGATGACGTTGATGAAAAGATCATCAACTGGCTGGCTGAAGAATTTAAAAGCGATGAAGGACTGGACCTGCGAGAGGATCCGATGGCTTTGCAGCGTTTGAAGGAAGCTTCGGAAAAAGCGAAGATAGAATTGTCATCATCTTCACAAACCGAAATCAATTTACCCTATATAACGGCTACGGCCAGTGGCCCTAAGCACCTGGTGAGAACCTTATCACGATCTAAGTTTGAGCAATTGGTCGACGACCTGATCAAAAGGACCATCGAGCCTTGCCAGACCGCTTTAAAAGCCGCCGGATTGAATACCTCGGATATTGACGAGATCATACTGGTGGGTGGATCTACCCGAATCCCGGCGGTACAAGCTGCCGTTGAAAAATTCTTTGGAAAATCACCCAGCAAAGGTGTTAATCCGGATGAGGTAGTTGCTGTTGGAGCGGCCATACAAGGTGGGGTGCTAACGGGGGATGTTAAAGATGTCCTCTTATTGGATGTTACACCATTATCGCTGGGTATTGAGACTATGGGTAATGTGATGACGAAATTGATCGATGCGAATACCACCATCCCAACTAAGAAATCACAGGTGTTCTCGACCGCAGCTGATAATCAGCCGTCTGTTGAGATCCACGTGCTGCAGGGAGAGCGCCCGATGGCAGCCGATAATAAGACCATAGGACGATTCCATCT
>JABDPL010000190.1 GCA_013042825.1 Flavobacteriaceae bacterium
AATCCGGACTGAAGAAAATGGCCCACAGTATAAAAATACTTTGCAAAATAGCTGACAATTTTGCCAGGTAGGTATGAAAAGCCGTAGCCTTACCATATTTTAAATAGGCGATTATCATTTGAATGATATACGGAATGAAAACAATCAGAATAAGAATGAGGTTTTTGAGCATGAAGTCTCTTTCAAACTGCAATAATCCTAATACACCTATCACAAGGGTGATCTGGTCACCGAAGGAGTCTAACTGAGATCCACGCGGACTGGTTATTTTGAGTTTTCTTGCGAGAAAACCATCAATAGCATCGGTAAAATAGCTTGCAAGTAGCAGCCAGGAGAAGATTTCGCGTTGTTCGTACCAGATTAATACAAGAAGAACTGGTGCCGCAGCAACCCGGTAAAAAGAAAACCAGTCGGCAATGTTGTAATTCCTAAATGTTAACATGAATTTTTACGTTCCTGTTATTCAATTATCCTGATCGTCCAGGTCTTATCTGAATTATACCGAGCAATCAGTTTATCCGATAAAACCTTACATGTAATCTTGGGTGGCCGTCTCAGATACTCTCTATCGAGCGTGATATGAACGGGTTCCTCGACCAAATAATGGACAACCTTGCCCTTAGGATCGATCATGGCTTCAAAGTAGTCATAAGAAACCAGGGGTTTCTCCAAGAGTTCGTTTGTGCCTACATTTTGTTTAACCAATTCAAGAGCAACAGCCCATCCATCATTAAAGTCAGTGGCATTCAAGAAGCGCGGTTCAATGACCGTAGCACCCGTTCTGTCGATATAACCGAAATAGGTAATACCTTTCTTAAGGGTTTTTATCAGGCATCGTCCACTATTAAAAACGGGATAACCGGTTTTGTCTCGCTTAGCGATAACAAGATCGGTTCGAAAATCAACAACCAGGGTTCCGGACTTATCTATAAAACCCCAACTATCACCTTTTTTAACAGCAGCCAGATCATCATGAAATGGTGAAATAAACTCCACGCGATCTAAATCCTGCCCCCAACTTATACTTGCAATCAGGAATGCGACCAAAATTGTTCCAATTTTTCTCATATCATGAATGCTTTTATGAATCTTATAAATGTAATTTTTATCAATCAGAAATAAAATGACATAAATCATATCGACTGTAATTACAGATAATATGTAATGCAAAACTGGAAATATAATTTCTAATTATAAATTTTAGTTAATATTTATTTAAAGACTGATACATATCATATTTTTTCTGTTCGCTGTTGGTTAAGTTTGATAGGCACGAGGAGAATTTGCAAAGGAGGAGAATATGCAGCAGCTATGATTGAAAAGAGGATCAAAAATCTTGTAGAATTAAACATTGAACAGCCCGTTTGGGATCACATGTTCACGGTTGCGCCTTTAGTGGTGATCGGGACTAAGGAGCGTGATCATTACGATCTTGCTCCAAAACATATGGCCACACCTTTGGGTTTCGATAATTACTTCGGATTTGTCTGTACACCCAGCCATGCTACCTATAACAATATCAAGGAGACAGGCGAGTTTGTGGTGAGTTTCCCCAAGCCCGATCAGGTGCTTCTGTCGTCGCTTACAGCAATGCCACGTACTGGAGAATTGTCTAAATCTGATCAGATTATCAAAGCGCTCCCAACACGGCTTGCGCCGAATACAGATGCACTCTTTATAGAAGACTCTTATCTGTTCTTTGAATGTGATCTGCATGATATAATCGACGGATTTGGAGAAAATTCGATCATTGCAGGTAAAATAACAAGCGCATATATCGATGCGGATTATTTGAAACAATCCGACGGATCGGATCAGGAACAGTTGTATCATAATCCGTTACTGGCCTATGTAGCTATTGGCCGCTATGCCATAATAAGGGAAACCTTCAGTTTCCCGTTTCCAAAAAACTTTAAACGCTGATTGAAACCAGACAACATATTGCCCGACGTTTGCTTGATCATCTTTCAGTAAAGAAAGAGGAGATGGTCGATTTTCTGATAGAGCTGGTTAAATTGGAAACACCGTCACGATCTAAGGAAGCCCAAATCCCCTTATTTGAAATGCTTCAGTTCAGGTTTAAAGATCTGGGTTACTACTGCATTCATGTCGATGGAAATACATCAGGAGGATATTTATATGCAAGGCCAACTGAGAAAAAATCAAAGGCGGCAAACCAGTTACTCATCGGGCATAGCGACACCGTTTGGGAAAAAGAAAGTTTAAGGGATATGCCGGTTACCCGATTGAACGGTAAAACCACAGGTCCAGGCATTTATGACATGAAAGCTGGGCTGACCCAAATGTATTTTGCCTTGAAAGCCATTGATGAACTCGGCTTGTCAATGCCTGCTCTTCCTTTGGTGCTCATCAATTCTGATGAAGAGATAGGAAGCGCCGAATCGACTTCGGTTATACGCATGCTGGCCAAGTGTTCGAAACGGGCATTTGTGCTTGAGCCTCCTTTGGGACTTGAAGGTCGGCTCAAAACGTCAAGAAAAGGTATTGGCCAATTTGTTATTTCAGTTAAGGGTGTGGCTGCCCATGCCGGACTGGATCCTGGAAAAGGCGTGAACGCCATTGTTGAATTATCGCATCAGGTTCAGAAGCTAAATGCCATGAACGATTTTGAAAAAGGAGTTACGGTCAATGTTGGTATGATTGAAGGCGGTTATTCGGCTAATGTGGTTGCACCCGAAAGCAGGGCAGTTGTTGATGTGCGTGTTGCCAGTATTGAGGATGGACATGATATCAGTAAGAAAATACGGGAACTTGAACCAGTACTCGAAGGCATTGAGATCGAAGTTGAAGGGGGAATAGGAAGAATGCCAATGGAGCCAACCGAGCGCAATCAAAAACTGTGGCACAAGGCCAGAGCAAATGGAGAATTTCTTGGAATATCTCTTGAACAAGCCATGGCCGGCGGTGGATCAGATGGGAACACCACCAGCCTGTTTACTGCAACTCTCGATGGCCTGGGAACAGTAGGGGATGGTGCTCACGCCAGGCATGAATTTATTTTTACTGACACCATAGTTGAACGCACAGCCTTATTGGCCATGCTTTTGTTGGATACCTTGGATTAACAGTTGATTAACCAAAAACTGGAATTATGAACTTCAAATATATTTTTGCCGGCTTAACGCGTATAAGCGATTTAAAGACCAGGGATTTCCAGGTTAAGAAGATCGATAAGAGACACTGGGCAACGGGTGATTACGTAATTTGTATGATCACAGCCGCAGGTAGTGATATATTCAAGATCGAACTCACAAACGGACGGATGCGCGGAATTATGGGCGGAGAATCAATTGCAGGGGTTTTGGGTGAACGTCATGCCACTCTTGAAGCCACAGGCACCTGGAAGGCTGTAGAAAGCGATGGCGTGATGCACGTGCTTACCGCTGCCGGTATGTTGGGCAAGTTTACTTCGAAATCGGTTTACGTACCCGAAATGATGGAGGTGGTTTATTTAGGTCATGTTATTAGAAATGACGAAAAAGTAACAATGGAACAATTTATTGAGCCTGGCCCTGACCGCGAATTCAAAACACCCGTGGTGTTATTTGTGGGCACGTCAATGTCTGCCGGAAAAACCACTTCGGCACGTATTGTTACCGATATCTTTAAGAAGGCGGGAATCAGGGTAGTCGGTGCCAAACTTACCGGAGCCGGACGATATAAGGATATATTGGCCATCAAAGACGTTGGTGCCGATGCCATATTCGATTTCGTTGATGTAGGCTTACCCTCAAGTATATGCGATCGTGATGTTTACCTTGAAAGACTGGGCATGCTATTGAATATGATCAGCTCGGTTGAGGCTGATGTGGCGGTTATCGAGATCGGTGCATCACCCCTGGAACCCTATAATGGCGACTTGGCAATTGAGGCCATTAGAAAACAAATTAGGTGCATCATATTAAGTGCCTCCGATCCCTATGCGGTGCATGGTTTGATGAATGCCTTTGATATTACCCCAGATGTAGTTACCGGTATTTCAACCAATACTATCGCTGGGATTGAACTGGTTGAAAAGTTATGTGATGTTAAAGCCTTGAATTTGATAGATCAGAAATCCATACCCGAGCTTAAACAGATCTTGTCAGACCGGTTGGGTTTTGATCTGGATGAACAGTACCAGTTCTTCAGGTCAAATTTCGATCTATGTAATTGAGATTATGCGTCAATAGGAAATTAGATATAACCAACGTTATAACAGATTATGAAACGAATTTTGCTGCCTACCGATTTTTCTGAGAACGCATGGAATGCGATTGAATTCACATGCCGGCTGCTGTCGGAGGATAAATGTGAGTTGTATTTACTTAACACCTATACACCGGTGATCTACCATCTGGAATACGTGCTGGTGAACCCGGCTCAATTCGGAATGGGTGATCCTATCCGGGAGAATTCTGAGAGGTGTCTCGAAAACCTCAGGCAGCGTATAAAAGACACATTCGATAATCCGAAACATAAGATCGAATGCATTTCCGCATTTAATACCCTTATTCCGGAGATCAGGGAAGTCGTTGAGCAAAAAGACATCGATCTGATAGTTATGGGAACCAAGGGAGCAACAGGTGCAAAAGAGGTGCTTTTCGGATCAAACACCGTTCATGTGTTTAAGGCTGTTGACCGTCCGGTCATGGCAGTGCCCGACAATTATTCCTATGAACAACCAAAGGAGATCCTATTGCCAACGGATTATCGTGTGAATTTAAAAAGGGATCATATAAGATTGCTCATGCATTGGGCCTCTTATTTCAACGCCCGAATGCATGTTATGCATGTATATGATGAAAATGAATTCACCCAAATACAGCAAAAGAACAAAGACCAATTACACAATCTTTTGGCAGAAGTACCGCATATGTTTCATGACCTTGAAGAGCAGAGTATTCCGGAGGCCATTACGAATTTCCAGTTAAAATGGAAAGTGAATCTTCTGGTTATGATCAACAATAAGCATTCGTTTTTTGAGAACTTGTTTTTCAGGCCTACTATCAACCAGATCGGATTTCATTTAAATGTGCCTTTCCTGGTTATTCCTTCGGGGAAATAGGGTTTTGAGATGAATTAATCCTGATCATTATCATTGTTTATCAATGCGTTGAATACTATATTAAAAAACATCCTAAATAGATCGGATCATGTTCAGAAATATATTGTTACCCACCGATTTCTCAGATATTTCCTGGAATGCGATTGCCTATGCCATTCGTTTATTCGAGAAAGAACCCTGTAAGTTTTATTTGTTGCATTCAACCTTGATGAAGGTTTCCACTATGGAGAGTTTTACGGATAGGCTGGCCAAGACTTTGATCCAATCTGCAAGGAACGATCTCGATAATTGGGTTAAAAGGATAGAGGATCAAACCATTAATCCGGAGCATTCTTACGAGACTATCATCACTGAGAACCACCTCGATGATTCGGTCGAATGGGCAGTCGATAAATACGGCATTGACCTTGTTGTCATGGCTACCAAAGGAGCGACAGGAGCCAAAGGTGTGTTGTTTGGAAGTAATGCGGTAAGGGTAATAAAATCTGTTAGCAATTGTCCGATACTGGTGGTACCGGAAGATTTCACTTTCAAGAGGCCAAAAGAAATCGCCTTTCCAACTGATTTCAACAGGGAGTATACCATCAAGGAGGTTAAGCCTATTAAGCAAATCGCCCAAATGTTCGATGCCCAGATCAGGATACTGCATATAAATGAAGAGGAATCACTTACCCAAGAGCAGGAATCGAATAGGGTCGAACTTACTAAATTCCTTGAACCCGTCAAACACCGCTTCCACTGGATGCCTGATTATGCGAAAAAGGCCAACGAGATCTATGTCTTTATCGAATCCCTGTACCTCGACATGTTGGCCATGGTGCGCTATAAACACAGTGTTCTCGAAGCCATTTTTAACGAACCGGTGATCAAGAAGATCTCCTTCCGCACCAAGGTGCCATTCCTGGTCATACCGGAATAGTTGATTCTGGAAAAAATAAATAAGAAAGGGAGTTGTGCGCACGAGAAGACTCGAACTTCCACGACCTAAAGCG
>JABDPL010000196.1 GCA_013042825.1 Flavobacteriaceae bacterium
ACGCAGACCCGGGTATTCCGGCAACCGATTTTACACGAGGGCAGGCATTTTATGATTTATTGCTTGATGTAGACCCTGCGAACGATCAAATACTTTATGCCGGTGGAATAGATTTATTTAAATCTGTAAATGCCGGTGCCGAATGGACCCAATTTTCACATTGGTTCGGTGGTTACGGTTACCAATTTGGTGGTCCGGATCAACATGCAACAGCTTTCGCCAACAATGCGCCTAACCGCGTGGTATTTGGTAATGATCAGGGTGTGTTCTTTTCTGATGATTCAGGAACGACCCTGGTTGAGAGAACCAAAGGTTATATTACTACGCAATTTTATACCTTGGGAGTTGGTCCTACAGCCGCATTTTCGGGAGGTGATTATATCGTCGGAGGATTACAAGACAATGGCACTTTATTGTTTGAAGGTGCTTTACCTGGAATAAATAGCGCGATCAGAGCATATGGTGGTGATGGTGCTTACAGTTTCTTTGATCAGGACGGAACTGACCAATATTTTATTCGGAATTACGTCTACAACAATGCAATAAATCTTTTTGACCTGGCTTCTAACACCAATGTCACCATTAATGATGAAAATTCTGGTATTGGTTCATTTATAAACCCACAGGGCTTAGATTCTAACCTAGATATTCTTTATTCAAATTATTCCTCAGGATCCAATATTGCCATCAGGCGATATTCCGGAATTAAATCTCAGAATACCATTCAGAAAACTACCTTAACTGATCCTGAATTTGTTAGCAGGGCTACAGCATTTACAGTATCACCATACACAACAACCTCATCTACAGTTTTGGTAGGCACAGTGCTCGGTGATATATTAAAAGTAGAAAATGCCGATACAACGCCAACATGGACCAATATTGAGACTGAAAATATCATAGTTGGAAGTATTTCTGATCTGGAGTTCGGGGCTAATGAAAATGAAATATTTGCAACGATTCATAATTATGGTGTTCAGAGTATCTGGTACACAAATGATGGGGGAGCGACCTGGACTGGTAAAGAGGGTGACCTTCCCGATCTTCCGGTGAAAGCAATTCTTCAAAGTCCCTTAAATCCTGAGGAGGTCATTATAGGAACCGAATTGGGTGTTTGGTATACCGATGACTTTTCTTCAGCAAGTCCGTCATGGTTCCCGGCATTTAACGGGATGAGCAATGTAAAGGTTACCGATCTCGATCTCAGGGATGATAACGCCGTATTTGCATCAACCTATGGTCGTGGTGTCTTTTCCGGTTTGTTTACTCTCGATCCCAATGGCGATGTCGACAGTGATGGTGTATTAAACGCAACAGATAATTGTGTTAATACGCCCAATGCCGATCAAGCCGATGCAGACGGCAACGGAATCGGTGATGCCTGCCAGGATACCGATAATGATTCCGTTTTAGATATTAATGATAACTGCGTTGACGCTGCAAACACCGACCAGGCAGATGCAGACGGCAATGGTATTGGAGACGCCTGCCAGGACACCGATGGTGATACCATTGTAGATATTGATGACAATTGTATCGATACACCTAATCCCGACCAGGAAGATGTTAACGCTAACGGTATTGGCGATATTTGTGATACCAGCTATGAAAATCCTGAGAATATCTCATTAGAGGTAATCTCTGAATCTTGCGAGGGACAAGATAACGGTCAAATAAATATTAGCATCAACGAAACCTTTGTTAACTATACGGCAACATTGATAGGCTCAGGAGTTGATTTAACTCAGCCAATTACAACCGGTGCTTATAGTTTTGAAGATTTGGCAGTTGGGTCATACACCATTTGTGTTTCCGTAGATGGAAGAGATTTCGAACAATGTTTTGAAATAAATATAGAGGCAGCCGATTCTCTAGATGGTATCTTCGGTCTTGCCGATAATGGCGAGGATGATTCTGCGGAAGTAACATCGATTAGCATCGATTCAGGAACACCACCATTCAGTGTGTTTTTCAATAATGAAGTGATCTATATAACAAATGAAAATACCTTCGAAGTTGAGACCATTGGCTCGGGATTACTGGAAGTGAAATCTGCGAAAGCCTGTGAAGGAGTCATGAGTAGATTTATGGAGGGCCCCGACATATTTGGGTTCACAGCCAGTCCGAATCCGGTCATTGATAACCTAAAAATCACCTTCTCCAATATTGACGATGGATTGATTCCTGTTCAGGTCTATGACATAAACGGAAAACTGCTCATCAATCGAGACTTTGCGGTTCAAAATACCAATTACATTCAGGTACCATTTAACGGCTTTGAAAGCGGGGTTTATTTTATCAGCTTGAATTTGAATAAACCTGAGGTCCTTAAAATCATCAAAAAGTAGAAACTATGAAAAGAGATATAAATTCATTATTAGCAATTATGGCGCTTCTTATTTTCGCTGCATGCAGCGGAGGTGATGATGAGCCTACATCAGTGGCACCACCCCCGCCACCCCCAAATTCAGCACCTACGCGTGTGTCACAGCTGATATTTCCTTCTTCGGATTTACTCTGTATCGACAATACAATTACGTTTGAATGGAGTGCATCAACAGATGCCGATGGTGATCCTATTACCTATAAGCTGGTGGTGGCCACAGACCGTGATCTGACAAATGTGGTGGAACAACGCACCGCGTCTTCAACGAGCCTTACCATAGTATTAAACCAGGGAGTTGCTTATTATTGGCGAGTAACAGCTATGGATAATCAAGGTGGCGAGGCAGAACCTTCAAATACCTTTGCGTTTTATACAGAGGGTGATGGGATATCAAATCATGCGCCATTTACTGCAGCCTTGAATGCCCCTCTGGATGAGGGCAGTGTAAGTGCAGGCACCGTCAATTTAAGTTGGACCGGAGGGGACTCCGATCCTGGCGATGTGTTGACCTTTGATGTTTACTTTGGGGAAACAGAAGACCCGGCCCTTCTCCAGGCAGATCTATCGAATGAAAACGTAGATGTATCGGCAACGGCTGGTATGACTTACTACTGGCGAGTGGATACGATTGATGATTCTGGAATCAAAACAATTGGCCAGGTTTGGACTTTTGACGCGAATTAAGAAATTACCGAATTCCGATAAAAAGAATAAAGAAAAGTATTCTATCGGTCTTAATTTTTTAATGACCTAAATTAGTTTGATTTCTCACTTTATTCCGATGACGTGAGCTTCACTCTATTTCCTCGCTTTGGAGCTAGCTTCGGTGCAGGCCCACTTGAAGATACAGTTTATTCAGGTTTTGGAACTACTTTCAGAACTTTTCTATTCTTATGGCCTGTTATTATAACAATAAACTGCAATTGATCTTTAGATAAGTTCAATGGCATTGCAGCATCTCCCGAATGTGATGTCGAATTTTCAAAATATCTCTTCCCAATAGATCGTATATTTCAATAGTTACCGCTTCATTAATTCCGCTAACATATAACTCATTATTCAGGTATTTGGCATCAACGGAATTCAAAAGTATTTTGATTAAACCTATATAAAAAATGACCATCTACTTTAACATCACCTGCACCTGTATTATCATTTGCATAACACGGCGGCGGTGGAATTCTCGTCTGGGCTGAACTAATTCCAAAAGCTAAAATCAAAAGCATAATTATGAAACCGATTTGTTTGGGGGTAGGATTCCTTTTATAATTTTAATGGAAGGTCCGTTTTTTGTCTTGATTTGCATAACGGGTATCTGGATAGATATGTTTAAAGATAAGGGGTGAACCAACTTATTTAATAAAAATCCGATACCTAATCATCGGATAATCAAGAGATTCTTTAAAGTTTAATCCACTAACTGAAAGAACCACTCGTTCGTAGAGTGGTTCTTATAAAATTTAATTTGAATTTATAACTGACTGTGATATCAACAGTTTCGCCTTATTGTTTGATTATTTTTGAAATGCTTACATAATCTGTAGCAGTCGTTCGAATTAGATAAAGGCCTTTGGCGAGACTGCCGATATTTAAAATTGTTTGAGATGAATTAAAACTCTCCTCCATAACTAACTGACCGTTTAAATTAAAAACTTCGATCAATCCTTCAGACCTGGATTGAGGTAATCCAATGTTTATAAATTCACCGGCTGGATTTGGCCATATCTTGGTACCTGAGCTTTCATTTTCAACCAAACTAAGGGTTGTTAGATCATATGCTTCAGATGTCAAGGCGACTTGATCTCCATTAGTTCCCTGGCCCCCATTTCCTGCCACCACAGCGGTGTAGAAAGTGATAGTCCCTTCATCAGTTGCAGGTGCGGTCCAGTTAAAGCTCCAAGGTTCTGACAGGCCTGAAAGGCCATCGCTATGGGTAACAGATTCAGCTGCCACAAGGATCTTGGGATTGCCCGTAGCACCCACCAGATCATAGGTTCCCACCGCGGTACCGCCTGAATTCTCAGCGGTTAATTCAAATCCTCGTTCTGCATCTGCTCCATTGGTGGTTACTGAAACTGTAATGTTATAGGTAGTTCCTAACTCGTAACCTGTTAAGGGAATATCCGTCGAGATCGAAGGAACAAGGCTAAAGGAGCCACCGTCATGACATGAGGAACAATCATCAGCATCCCCTGGTGATCCCGTATAATTACCACCCGAACCATCAGATTTCCGGCTGGGGATTTCTTTCTGATCCTAAATTGGCACATATGTGGTTTCACTTGAATCGATCATCCCCATAAATAAAAATGCACTTAGGATACAGAACATCAAGGCCGCAAAAGTAATTTTTTTCATATTAACTGTTTTAATTGTTGGATTGGATTATTGTCCGACTGGAGGATTTCCAGTCTGGTTCTTAAAGTTATTAAAAACATCCCACTTGTCCAAGCCCTACCTGAAATGAAATACCACCGGTTAATCCGGGTTTAATCTTATTATTATCATAAAAGTCCAGCATTTCTGCTGGACTTTAATTTTTTTTACTCACCTGCCAGCCGGTTTACAAAAAGCAGGTATGCAGGCTGGCCCTCTAAGTTCCCAAGACAAGCAAGGGACAGGCCTCCCATCCTAGATTTTTTATAAAACCCCAAGCAAACTTTGGATTTTATCTAATTGATTTAGAAGATTAAACTCTCTAAGCCTTTCCTAATATTCTAAACATTCCCGTACCACATGTTGGGCATTTTCCTTTCATAGCGGCTCTTCCATTTTTCATGGTCACCTTTGTAGCATTTTCCATTTCTTTTTTTGACTTACATTTTACGCAATATCCTTCCATAATTAGTTTGTTTTATTATTAGAATAACTCAAGATATTAATTTTTCTGTTAGAATAATATATAAACTAAAAAAAGAACTGCAAATTAATAATGTAACTCTTTACTAGGTTGCTCCCCTGCCTTCTGGCAGTCCGGTCCTCTTCGACTCCGTATAAGTAAAGAATTGTTTAATTCTTCATCAATTATTCTTAAGGGTTTTCTTTTAGAAGTGCTCCTAGTTTTAGCCTTATTATGGCGTTATCTGAATTCGGTCGACGTGTTAAACAAAATACTGCTAAGGGCACCGATCACGGCGCTGCCAATTCGGTTTTTATTCTTGGAGAAAATCTCAAAAACCCGGGCATTTATGATGAGCCATCAAGCCTGACCGACCTTGATACCAATGGTGACATAAAATACGAAATCGATTTTCGCGCCATTTATTCTAGCATACTCAGGGATTGGATGAGCGCTGACGCTGAGTCAGTTATTCCGGGAGATTTTAGGTCAATAAAATTAGTTTAGTCAAAGTTATATTCAACTCTTCGGATTTTTTGGTCATTCGTCCTAATAACTGAAATCATACATCAAGATTTCATAACTTATCCATTAATTGCTATTAATCAAAATTTTAAACTATGAAATTATTGTTAAGGGTATTTTCACTTGTTTTTTTATTCGCAATCATCAGTTGTAATGTCGACAATCTGAACGAATCGAATACAGATGCTACTAACAAATCGAATATAGACGCTACTAACAGATCATCCGAGGATGAGTGTGAAACGGCTTTCGCCTATTATGAAGACGGCTGCTTTATCGATAGCGATTATGGATTTAAGCGCTGGGGATGGAATATTGGTCCGTTAAGTGATGGTTCTAACGGGAGCTTCGATCTTTACGCAGGCGCAGCAAAATGTAAGCCTGAAATAGGAATGTATGTTGGAGCCATTGAGGTGAATTATGTTGATGGCACTTTAACCGTTGACTATCAGGCCGAAGATGGTTATGTCTTCTATGAAACGCATCTTTATGCAGGTAATGCCGAGTTTCCTACCGATCCCAAGGGTAAACCAACGGTTGCTCCGGGGCAATACGGTAATCAAAACGAATTTTCAGAAGGATCTTCAAGTGACTCATATACCATTAAGGGGCTAGAAGGCGATATTTATATTATTGCTCATGCCGTTGTTTGCCCTATGGAAGAAGAATGTGAAGCCGATGCAGGTACCATTAAAGCAGAAGCCGATTGCATTGGAGATAATGGAGCTACCATCACGGGATTACCAGGTGGTGATGCTACAGTACCCGAAGGCTATGAGGTTCTTTATGTATTAACAAAAGGTGCTGACCTTGTAATTGTTGATGTAAGTTCCGATCCGAGCTTTGTTGTAGATATGGACGGCCTTTATACGGTTCATACCCTTGTTTACGATCCTAATACGCTTGATCTTTCAGGTGTTGAATTAGGCGTTACAACAGGAGGGGATGTCTATGGACTTCTTATCGATGGCGGTGGAGATATTTGTGCTTCCCTTGACGTTACCGGCTTTTCGGTAGAAATTAAATGTAATCCATCGGGGCCTGTAATTATTCCAGAAGTAACTGCAGATATTGATGCCATACTTAATCTCGGTCCCCCTATTGATCCAAATAATCCAGATCCTACCCTATATGATATTACAGAATTTGTGAGTTTTGGTCAGCCAGATGGTGTTTCATCAGCTGATTGGTTGGTTGAATTGGAGATTGGCCAATCTTTGGAAATTGGTCAACCAGTGGGTCTGCAAGAAGGTGACGAATTGCTTTATACAAGAGTGGATTACTTTAGCGATATTTTGGGACATTGGCCGCTTACAACTGACTTAAGTGATGAGACTGGCAATAATAGTGACATGACCAGCAGTGGCCTTAATTCACCGCTTTCGTCAACAGGACCAAATGGCGTATGTGTAGAAGGAAATGTCTTTACCGGTGGGAATTACGCCTCAACGCCTGCCATAGCCGGATTCGACCCTACTAACTTCTCAGTAAAACTAGATTTTAATATATCCGATTTTGGAACGCCTACCGTACAGACTGGTGGTAATCCAGTTATAATGGGTGGTTTTTCTTGGAGATTCATCGGTATTGAAGTCAACAGCACCACTGGAGCTGTGGGACTAATATGGAATAATGGTGATTTTTCATATTCTAGTACAATTCTGAATTTGAATGAATGGTATACGGGCGAAATTAAATTTTCTTCGGGAACTGCAGAATTATATATTAACGGGACCTTGGTGCATAGTGAGGTCACTGGAACATTGGATACAGGAGGTAGCAGTGATTTTAGCACGAATAATGGTGGAAATGGCGGCGGATTCACCGGATGCATCAGGAACCTTCAAGTTGCTGGAGTAGGAGCGGTGTCACCAGTACCATTGTCAATAGTGTCTCAATATATAAGTGAGTCGTTTACAGACATAAGTGATGTCGAAGATCCGTTTTTCCCAGGTCAGGGATTATTTCCCGCTAAGAATATTGAACTTACTGTTATTGGTGCAGAAGCTGATCAGGATGTCGAATATAAATATGACATTAGATGCTTAATCAAAAGAGATGGCGTTGTGCTTCCACGGTATTATAACATTGATCCAAAAATTAAGATCAAATCAACTAACCCAAGCAATTAAATTCTTGAAGACTCTTTGAGTCGCAAAATATTATTAAAAAATATAGTTCAATTAAAAACCTCAACTACAATTAGTTGAGGTTTTATTCTGCTCCCCTCTTGGACTTCCCGCCATTCAGCGGGATAAACTTCTCACCAGACTAAAATCACTTAGATAAGTTAACTAGGAGCCAACTATTATATCAGATAAAACACAAATAAATTTCGTATCTTATTGAGGATCAACCTTAAAATTATTATTACTTGGAAAATTCACTTTTAGAAGAGTCTTCAGCAACTCAGAATTGGCAAAACAGAGCATTTCCCTTTATGGTGTGGACAATTTGTTTTTTTTCGGTATTTTTCATTGTAGCTACTGCATTTCAATTATACAGCATTCGTTCTAAAATAGAATACCAAGAAAAAAATGAAATCGTGTTTACTGACAAATTTGAGAATATAGATTCTCAAATTAAACTAGATCAACTTACTCTTAGGACACAAGCACAACTTGAAGTTTATGCATTACAAAGAAGATACCATCAAAGTAATATGCTTTTGATTTCTAGGATCTGGATTCAATACTTGGGATTTTTAATTGGCACCATTCTAGCTTTTATCGGAGCGATTTTCGTTTTAGGCAAACTCCGCGAAGGTGGGAGTAAGTTTGATTCTGAAATTAAAGAGGTTGGCAAATTTGCATTCGATTCTTCATCACCAGGTTTGTTTTTAGCATTTTTTGGCACATTTATTATTGCAATTACATTGTTTTATCATCAAAAAATCACCGTAGAAGACACTTCTCTTTTTCTTGATAAAACGTATAATTTAAATACATCAAACAAAGACAATGAGGGAGTGATTTCAACTGAAGAAATGCTTAAAGAGAATTTTGAAACTTTACCAGATACATTAATTCCGCCGCCACCATCAATAGAAGATTAATTATGATTAAAGCAGTTTTTAAATTTGTAATCTACTTCTCATCCATAATATTGTTTGGCCAAACAGATCAGTTTGCTTCTATCAATGCTGCGTTCCATCAAAAAAAGTATGAAGACGTAATTAGTATATATAACAAGATAAATAAACCTGTAAAGGAGGTTGAAAACCAACTTAAGATAAATTTGATGGCTGCCGAGGCGGCATGTAAAACTGAAAGATGGAATTC